>DATEGL010000196.1:0-3012 GCA_035280145.1 Candidatus Dormiibacterota bacterium
ATCCACACGATCGAGGGCGGGACTCACCTGACCGGCTTTCGGTCGGCCCTCACCAACGTGCTGAATCGATACGCCCGCAAGGCCGGCATCCTGCGCGAGCAGGACCCCAACCTGACCGGCGAGGACGTGCGTGAAGGCCTGACCGCCGTGATCAGCGTCAAGGTGCTGGAGCCGCAGTTCGAGGGCCAGACCAAGAGCAAGCTCGGCAACGCAGAGGTCCAGGGTCATGTCTCGCTGGCGCTTACCGAAGGCATGACCCAGTATCTCGACGAGAACCCTTCCGAGGGCCGCCGCATCATCGAGAAATCGCTCACGGCCGCGCGCGCCCGCGAGGCCGCTCGCAAGGCGCGAGACCTCGTGCAGCGCAAGAGCCTGCTCGAGTCCAGCACCCTTCCCGGCAAGCTCGCCGACTGCTCCGAGCGCGACCCCGCCCTCTGCGAGCTCTATATCGTCGAGGGTCTGTCCGCCGGAGGCACCGCCAAAGGCGGCCGCGACCGCCGCTTCCAGGCCATCCTGCCGATGCGCGGCAAGATCCTGAACGTCGAGAAGGCGAGGCTGGACAAGGTGTTGAGCTTCGAGGTCATCCGGGACCTCATCACGGCGATGGGCGCCGGCATCGGCGACAACTTCAATATCGACAAGATTCGCTACCACCGCATCGTGTCGATGACCGATGCCGACGTCGACGGCAGTCACATCCGCACGCTGCTGCTGACTTTCTTCTTCCGCCACTTCCCGGAGGTGATCGATCGCGGTTACCTCTACATGGCGCAGCCGCCGCTGTACAAAGTCTTCAAGGGCAAGCAGGTCATCTGGTGCCGCTCCGACGCCGACCGTGACAAGGCGCTGCGTCAGCTCGGTAAGAACGCCGAGATCCAGCGCATGAAGGGACTCGGCGAGATGAACGCGGAGGAGCTGTGGGAGACGACGATGAATCCCGAGACCCGCGTCCTGCTGCGTGTCACCGTCGATGACGCTGCCGCAGCCAACGACACGTTCGAACGGCTGATGGGTCCAGACGTGGAGCCGCGCAAGAAATTCATCCAGGCGCACGCCAAGAGCGTTCGCAATCTGGACATTTAGAAAGTTGAGTCCCCGGAGATGCGCATAGCGGTCGACGCCATGGGCGGCGATCACGCGCCGGCGGAGATCGTGCGCGGGGCGGCCGAGGCGGCGGTGGAGCTCGGGATCGAAATCTCGGTCGTCGGCCTGCCGCACATGGTGCAGCCGCTGCTCGACCACGCCCCAGGCCTGCGGCTGGTTCCGTGCACGCAGACGATCGAGATGGACGAGCATCCGGCGCAGGCGGTGCGCTCCAAGCCCGACTCGTCGATTGCCGTCTGCGCGCGGCTGTGCAAGGAAGGTCGGGCGGATGGATGGACGTCGGCTGGAAACTCGGGCGCGATCATGGCGGCCGCGATTCTGATCCAGGGCCGGATCAAGGGCGTGGAGAGGCCCGCGCTCGGATCGATCGTGCCGACCCGCAATGGCTTCTCGTACTTCCTCGACGTTGGCGCCAACGTCGACACGAAGCCGGATTACATGGTGCAGTTCGCGCAGATGGGGGCTGTGTACGCGCGCGAGATGATGGGGCGCGCGATGCCGAGCGTCGCCCTGCTGAGCAATGGCGAGGAGGAGGGCAAGGGCGACGAACGAGTGCGCGAAACGGCTCGCCGCCTCAAAGGCTTTCTGCCCGGCTTTGTCGGCAACGCGGAGCCGAAAGACATCTTCAACGCGCGGGCGGACGTCATCGTCGCGGACGGATTCGTCGGCAATGTGGCCATCAAGATGGCCGAGGCCACCGCCGAGTTCCTGTTTCGCAACCTGCGCGACGAGATCCCGAAGACGCTGCCCGGCAAGTTCGGCGGACTCTTGATCCGCCCCCGCGTGCAGGAGATCCGCGACCGCATCGACTGGCGTGAGTTCGGCGGCGCCCCGCTGCTTGGCATCGACGGCGTTGCAGTGGTAGCTCACGGGCGCTCCGATGCCCGGGCGATGAAGAACGCGATCCGGGTCACCCGCGACGCGGTCGGAAACGGCCTCGTCGGTAAGATTCGGGCGGAGGTGGGGAAGGCATGAAGAATGGCCGCACCCGTGTCGTCGTGACTGGAATGGGGACGGTCAACCCGCTCGGCAAGGACCTCGAGGAGTACTGGCACGGGCTGATCGAGGGCCGCAGCGGAGCGAGTGTCATCGAGCGATTCCCCAGCGACAAGCTGGCGACGAAGTTCGCGTGCCAGGTCAACTCGTTCGACCCGAAGAATTACATGGAGCGGAAAGCCGCGCAGCGCATGGCGCGGTTCTCGCAGATGGCGGTCGCAGCGTCGGGGATGGCGCTGGCGGATGCCGGTCTGGACCTGTCGAAAGAGGACGACTTCCGCGTCGGGGTCGCAATGGGCACCGGGATCGGTGCGTTCGACGACATGACCGAAGGCGCAGTCCAGTTCATCAACAAAGGCCGTCTCAATCCGCTCTACGCACCGATGATCATCCCCAACATGGCGGGTGCTTCCGTCGCGATGCAGTTCCACCTCCGAGGCCCAAACACCACGGTGACCACCGCTTGCGCCGCCTCGACGCAAACACTCGGCGACGCGACGCGGATGATCCAGCGCGGCGACGCGGACGTGATGCTCGCCGGCGGAACCGAAGCGTCACTGTGCGAGGTCGGGATTGCAGCGTTCAACTCAATCCGCGCCCTGTCGACGCGAAACGACGCGCCGGAAAGGGCCAGCCGTCCATTTGACCGCGACCGCGACGGGTTCGTGCCCGGTGAGGGCGCCGGAACTTTGATCCTCGAATCGCGGGAGCATGCCATCGATCGCGGCGCTCGCATCTACGGCGAGGTGCTGGGTTATGGGACGACCAACGATGCATTCCACCAGGTCGCACCCGATGAGACGGGCGAGGCTCCGGCGAAGGCGATCACCATCGCCCTCAAAGACGCGCACATCGAGCCGGAGGACATCGATTACGTCAACGCGCACGGCACCTCCACGCCGCTCAACGACG
>DATEGL010000197.1:0-8230 GCA_035280145.1 Candidatus Dormiibacterota bacterium
GGTCGGGGCGGGGCTCGGAGTGATCGGTGGTTTCACGCTCGGTTATTTCATGGTCCGAGGCGTTCCGAACGCGCACCCGGGCTGGGCGATCATCGGGCTGACCACGCTGGAAGGTTTGATCTTTGCGTACCTCGGCACCCCATACCTGCTGGGGGGCTGGCGGACGGTCAACTTCCGGCTCACGAGCACCCCGTTGCCCGACCTGCTGAGTGGACTGCTGGGCATGATCGTGGGTCTCGTGATCGCGGTCCTCATCGGCGTCTTCGTGCGCGACCTGCCATATGGCTACGAGCTTTCGTTTGTGCTGGCCCTGCTCCTCGCGGCCCAGGGGGCGTCCGTCGGCCTGACTCGCCGTTCCGAGCTGACCGCCCTCTTCTTCGGCGGCGTGAAAAACGAGGCTGATGAACACCGCCTGCCGGCGGTGCTGCTCGATACCTCTGTGATCATCGACGGCCGGATCCTCGACATCGCGAAGACGGGCTTCGTCGACATGCCGCTGGTCATACTCAGCTCCGTCCTCCGCGAGCTGCAGCAGGTCGCCGACTCGGCCGATGTCACGCGCCGCCGCCGCGGCCGGCGTGGCCTTGATGTTCTGACCGAGATGCAGAAAGAGCCCGCGATCAATCTGCAGGTCACCGAGGATGAGTCGCCGCCGAGCGGTGACATCGACACGCACCTGGTCCGCACTGCGAAGCGGAAGGGTTGGGCGATCATGACCAACGACTTCAACCTGAATCGCATCGCGCGCCTGGAGGGCGTCGCGGTGCTCAATCTCAACGAGCTCGCGCAGGCGATGCGGCCGGTCGCGATTCCCGGTGAGGAGATCGTGGTCACGGTGGCGAGAGAAGGGAAGGAGCCGGGCCAGGGCGTGGGCAGCCTTGACGACGGCACGATGGTGGTCATTCAGAACGGCAAGCGGCTGCTCAACCAGACGATCACCGCAGTGGTGACGTCCGTCATTCAGACATCAGCCGGGCGAATGATCTTCGCGGAGCCGAACGGTTCGGAGTCTAAACGCACCCCTAGCCGCGCCAGGCGCGAGGAGCGACAACCCGATGCCTAGCGTCGGCGCGATCGTGGCGGCGGCCGGGACCGGCTCCCGATTAGGCCGGGGCAGCAAGGCTTTGGTGCGTCTCAACGGGAGGACCACGCTGGCCAGAGTGCTCGAGCTGTTCCTCGCGCTGGACGAGATCGACCGGATCGTCGTGGTAGGTCCGCCCAGCCGGCTCGAAAGCGCCGAGCGAGAGGTCGCGGCGCTGTCGCCGCGCAAGCCGGTCGTCGTCAAGGCCGGCGGCGAGAGCCGACAGGACTCCGTCCGCGCCGGCCTGGCCGCGCTCGGCAGCGTCGACTACGTGCTCGTCCACGACGCCGCGCGTCCACTGGCGACCGCGGCCCTCGTCCGCCGCGTCCTGGCCGCGGCCATCGAGTCTGGGGCGGCGTTTCCGGCCATCTCGCCGCGCGACGCGGTCAAGCGCGTCGAGGGAAATCGCCTCGTCGAGAGCCTCGACCGCTCGCTGATCGTGCTGGCGCAGACACCGCAGGGTTTCGCCTACGAGCTGCTAGCGCGGGCGCACCGGGAAGCCGCCGACGCAGGCCTGGTTGGCGACGATGACGCGCAGCTAGTGGCCGCGACCGGACACCCCGTCACGGTGGTGCCTGGGGAGCCGGCCAACATCAAGCTCACGACGCCGGAAGACCTCGAGGTGGTGGAGGCTCTCATCCGGGAGCACGAGACTAGTCGTGTCTCGTAGCCGCAGTGCCGCGCGTCTTCGCGGGCTAGGCGGCCGGGCGCCGGAGGCGCTGAAGCCGGCGTCAGGGGGCCCGGCGCTCATTTGCTGCCCCCGCGACCAAGACGCGGGGACCCCGGCAGGTATTGCGCTCCTCGTCGCGCCTCCCCTTCCTTGGCTCCGGCCGCCGATCCCACGAATCCGACAGCGGCCCTCGGCCACGCGACACGACGCCCCCCGGTGAGGGTCGGCATCGGCTACGACGTGCATCCGCTGGTGGCGGGACGTCCCCTCGTGCTGGGAGGAGTGCGCATCGAGCACCCGGCCGGGCTCGACGGACACTCCGACGCCGACGTCCTCACGCACGCCGTGATCGACGCCCTGCTTGGCGCCGCGGGCCTGGGCGACATCGGCACTCACTTTCCGTCTGACGACCCCGAATTCAAGGATTTCTCGAGCTTGAAAATGCTCGAGAGGTCGGTGGCGATGCTTGCCGAGGCCGGCTATCGCGTGGTCAACATGGACTGCGTAGTCATCGCGCAGGAGCCGCGTCTGCATTCGCACCTCGTGGCCATGAGCGAGAACTTCGTGAACCGGCTCGGCACGATCGACGTCAACGTGAAGGGCAAGTCGCCTGAGGGGCTGGGGGCGCTGGGCCAGGGTGCGGGCATCGCTGCACAAGCAGTGGTGACGATCGAGGAGCAGTGACGCTTCGCCTTCACAACACGCTCACTGGGACGAAGGACGTGTTCGAGCCGCTCGAAACCGGCCACGTGCGGATGTATACATGCGGCCCGACTGTGTGGAATTACGCGCACGTCGGCAACCTGCGCGCGTTCCTCTTCTATGACATCGTGCGCCGGCACCTGCGCGTCTCGGGCTACCGCGTCACGCACGTGATGAACCTGACGGACATCGACGACCGCATCCTCGACCAGGCGATGCACGCCGGGACGACGATCGAGGAGTACGTGACGCCGTACGAAGAGGCTTTCTACGAGGACATGGCTGCGCTCCGTGCGGAACGCGTCGAGCATTACCCCGCCGCCACCGACCACATCCCCGAGATGGTCGCGATGATCTCGACCCTGATCGACAACGAGAACGCGTACGTGGCGGACGGCGACGTCTACTTCAGGATCGCGAGCTTTCCGAGCTACGGCGCCCTCTCGCACCTCGACCGCGCGGGGTTGAAGGCCGGCGCGCGCGTCGCGACCGACAAATATGGGAAGGAGTCGGTCAGCGACTTCGCCCTCTGGAAGAGGTCACACCCTGACGACAAGAAGCTCGGCGCCTCGTGGGATGCGCCGTTCGGACCGGGCCGTCCGGGCTGGCACATCGAGTGCTCGGCGATGAGCAAGCGCTACCTGGGCGAGACTCTCGACATTCATGCCGGCGGAGTCGACCTGATCTTTCCACACAATGAGAACGAGATCGCGCAGTCGGAAGCTGCCAACCACAAGCAGTTCGCCCGCGTGTGGCTGCACTCCGAGCACCTGGCCGACGCGACCGGCGAGAAGATGTCGAAGAGCGCCGGCGGATTCACGACCCTGCGCGACCTGATGGCCGCCGGTCATGATCCTCTCGCTATCCGCTTTTTCTTGATCGCCAACGCGCACTATCGTTCGCGCCTCCGCCTCAGCACGGAGACGCTGCACGCCGCCGCGGAGCAGGTGCGCAGGCTGCGTGAATTTGCCGATCGCGTCGATCGCGCGATCCCGTCTGCCGACGACGACCCGGAGCTGGCCGGCCGGATCGGCGAGGTGCGTGCCGCCTACCGTGAAGCGCTCGACGACGACCTCAACCTTCCGCACGGCGTCGGCCTGGTTTTCGAGCTGATCCGCGAGGTCAACGCGGCTCTCGATGCTAACCGCGTCGGCCCACTGAACAAGGCCGCGCTGCTCTCCCTCATCGACGATGTCGACAATCACCTCGACGTGATCCGGGCCGAAGAGCCGGGCCTGGCAGCGGAGGTCGAAAGGCTCATCGACGAGAGGGAGGCTGCCCGCAAAGCCAGGGACTTTGAGCGCGCTGACAGAATTCGCGAGGACCTGCGAGCTCGCGGCATCGCGCTCGAGGATTCGAAGGACGGCGTGCGCTGGAAGCGGATCGCGCCTACTGAGGCAGCGCGGTCCTGACCTCTCCGGTCTCGGGGTCGTAATAGTCGCGTTCGATCTTCATCACGTTCTTGCCGAACAGCACGAGCTCGAGCGCTGTTCCCCCTATCCCTTGCTGACTGTGGATGTCATGCGGAGGGTCGAGCCAGGTCACAAAATCGCCGGGACCAAGGACCTTCTCGTAAAGGACGCTGACCCGGCCTTCGCTGTCGAGCCTCCAGTGGCGGTAGCGATCCTTGCCTTCGACCACGCACGCAACGCCCCACGAATGATGGTTGTGAACCGGCGTCTCCTCCGGCGCGAAGCGGCCCAGCATCAGCGTCAGGCCGTCGGAATCGCTCTCGAGGATAGTTGAAGTAGTTTCTCCGCCATGGAGCGAACGCATCTCTCGTTCGGCGAAGAAACCGGGCTCACGTGACGACTCCGCAAGCAGCCTGCCGACAGCATCCAGCGTCTCCGCGGTTACGCCGCCGGCAAGCAGCGCCCGTGCCTCGGCCATGAAGTCTGCAACGATGCCGATAGTGTGAGGCAGCTCATCCACGGGCGTAACGCCGTGCTCGAGGCCGCGCGGGCGGGACGCGTGGTCAGGGTCTACCAGGCGGAAGGACTCGGTCATGATCCGCGGCTCGACGAGCTGGCGAAGCTCGCGCGCATCGAGGTCGTGACGGCGCGACGCCTCGACCAGATGGCGCCCGGTGTCAACCAGGGCGTCGCCGCGGAGCTGAAACCTCGCCGCGAGTGGACGTTGCGGCAGCTGCTCGACGGCGCTCCGTCGCTCCTGGTCGCGCTCGACTCCATCCTGGATCCGCAGAACCTCGGCGCAATCCTGCGCAGCGTTGAAGTCGCGGGGGCGGACGGAGCGATCGTCACCGAGCACCGCAGCGCCCCGATCTCGGCGGTGGCCGTAAAGGCAAGCTCGGGCGCCGCTGAGCTGCTGCCGATCGCCAGGATCTCCGGTCTTCCGTCGGCGATCAGCGAAATCCGGCGTGCCGGAATCTGGTGCGTCGCGCTCGATCCTCGCGGCGAGATGGCGGCGTGGGACTTCGACTTCACGCAGCGCGTGTGCGTTGTCGTCGGCAGCGAGGGCACAGGTGTGCAGCGCCTCGTGAAAGAGAGATGTGATGCGCGGGTGAAGCTTCCAGTCATGGGCAAGGTCCAGAGCTTCAACGCGTCCGCGGCCGCCGCCGCGCTCCTGTACGAGGTGATGCGTCAGAGGACCGCACCTAACATGAGAAAACCCGATGCCTGACGCGACCTCCGAGCTCGATCGCGCCTCCGCGGACATTCCGCTGACCCGCGATGCACGCGAGATCCTCGAACGGGCGACTCAGCTGGCGGCCGATCGCCGCTCGCTGGTGGTGGCTTCGACCGATGTGCTCGGCGCGGTGCTGCAGTTCCCTCGCAGCCTGGCCGACCAGACGATCCAGGCCCTCGGCGTCGATCCGCGCTCGATCGTCCCGCTGATCGACACCAACAGCGCAAACGGCGCCTCACCGCCGCTGCGCCAGCTCCTGCTCAACGCGAATCGGGAGGCCGAGACCCTCGGTCACTACCGGGTGGATTCAATCCACCTTCTGCTGGCGATGCTGTACACGGACGCGCCGGCGACGGCGGCACCGCTCCAGCACGTCGGGCTAACGCTGTACGACCTCCGCCGACAGCTGCAAACCACGCCCACCACTGGCGCGCCTTCGGCGCGCGATTACTCACCGCCGGACAAATCCCTGCGCAGGCGACCGTGGCCGTCACTGCGGGGAGTGCTGGGCGTCAGCCCGGTGTTCGGCGGCATCATCGCCGTGACTGCGGCATCAGGTTTCCTGCTGTGGACCAACACGCTTCCCAGGCTCGTAACGCTGCTGACCATCGTTTTCATAGTCGGCGGATGGGTGGCGTCGCTGTGCATCCACGAGTTCGCTCACGCGTTCGTCGCCTACCTTGGCGGGGACCGCTCCGTCGTGGGCGCGGGGTATCTGACGCTCGACCCGCTTCGCTACACCAACATCACCATGAGCCTCGTGCTGCCGATTCTGTTTCTGTTGATCGGCGGCGTGGCACTGCCAGGCGGTGCGGTCTTCATCAACCATTCCGCCCTGCGTACCCGTGCATGGAGCTCGGCCGTCTCACTCGCGGGACCGCTGGGTTCGCTGGTCTCCGCACTGCTCGTTGGCGCGGTCTTCACTGTTGCCCAGTCGCAGGCCTGGATCAACTCGGAGAACGTGAGCTTTTTCGCCGCGCTGGCGTATCTCGGCTTCTTCCTGGTCTTCGCTGTCGTGCTCAACATGCTTCCTGTGCCAGGACTGGACGGGTTCGGCATCATCAGGCCGTGGCTGCCGTACGAGGTCCAGTACGCCGCCATGCGCTACAGCATCCTGTCGATCTACGCCGTCTTCATCCTTCTCTGGTTCGTCCCGCCGGTGCGAGACACGTTCTTCACCACTGTGTTCCAGCTGTCCGCCGCTCTCAACATCGACCCCTCTCTGATCGTCTTCGGCCGCATGAACATGCGGATCTTCTGAGCAGGCTGTGGAACGCCTCATCGTCGACGGCTACAACGTCATCCATGCGTGGGCGTCGTTGAAGCGCCTGGCGGACACCGCGTCGCTCGAAGCTGCGCGCGAGAAACTCATCGAGCGGCTGTCAGTTCTCGGCTTCGTCACGGGCGAGACCGTGACAGTCGTCTTCGACGCGCATCACTCGAGCTCGCTTGCGAACTCCACTGACACGGTCGACGGAGTTCGCGTCATCTTCACCCGCAAGGGCCACTCGGCGGACCATGCCATCGAGCGCCTGGCTTACGAAGCGAGCGCTGCCCGGGACGTGATCACCGTCGCGACGTCGGACCGTTTCGAGCGCGACCTGGTGCGAGGCATGGGCGGGGCGGTGATCAGCGCACTCGAGCTCGAGCGTCGCGTGATCGAGGCCGAGCAGGAGATGAGCCGCCGCGTCAAGCGGTACGGTGAACCGCGCTGACCGTCCACACCGCATCTCAGGGCTCAGGCCGCCGATACGTGCGTCAGGGGGCCCGGCCCGTCGTCGTCACGCATTGCAAAATGCGCTCTTCCTAGTGCCACCCCTTCCTTCGTCTCGGCGGCCTGAACGGCGACCTCGCGGTCGCCTGCCCCGATCTGCGGCCCGTCCGGCCCGCGCGGTCCACCATTGAGCCAGGTCCGGCGGACTCGGATCGTCTGCACGATCGGGCCCTCTAGCTCTTCGCCTCAGGTGCTGCGCGCGATGGTGCACGCCGGCATGGACGTGGCGCGCCTCAACTTCTCACACGGCGACGCCGACGCACACCGCCGGGCTGCGGAGAACGTTCGTGAGGCTGCCGAGGACGCCGGGCGGCCGGTGGCCCTGCTCGGCGACCTGCAGGGACCGAAGATTCGCACCGGCCCGGTCGAAGGAACCTTCCAGCGCCTGGTGCGCGGACGCTCGGTCGAGCTTGTCACGACGGCGCCGGCGGGGCACAACCAGATCGAGGTCAGCCACCACGAGCTCATCGAGGCGCTCCGCCCTGGCGATCGTGTGCTGCTCGACGACGGCCGGATCGAGCTCGCGGTGCGTTCCGTGCAGGACGGCCGCGCGGAGGCGGCTGTGATCCGTGGCGGGCTCCTGGGCGACCGCAAGGGCGTCAGCGTTCCAGGCCGGTCGCTTCCGCTCCCTGCGCTGACCCGGAAGGACCTGGACGACCTGAAGCTCGCCGTCGAGCTTGGAGTCGACTACCTCGCCCTTTCTTTCGTGCGCCGGCCCGAAGACGTGGTCGCGTGCCAGGACAACCTGGGTGGCAAGATCCCTGTGATCGCCAAGCTCGAGAAGCTGGAGGCAATCCGCAACCTCAGCAAGATCCTCGAGGTGGCGGACGCCGTCATGGTGGCGCGGGGCGATCTGGGCGTGGAGCTCAAGCTCGGCGACCTTCCTGCGGTGCAGAAAGACGTGATCGACCGCGCCAATCGGGCCGGTGTGCCGGTCATCACCGCCACCGAGATGCTCGAATCGATGGTCACATCGAACCGGCCAACGCGGGCGGAGGCGTCGGACGTCGCCAACGCCATCTGGGACGGCACGGACGCAGTGATGCTGTCCCAGGAGACGTCGATCGGCGCCCACCCTGTCGAGGCGGTACGGGCAATGGCTCGGATCTGTCTTGCGGCCCAGAAGCATCCAGCCTTCGAGCGAGCCCGCCAGATATGGCGCGAACCAGGCCAGGTGGGCAGCGCGATCGCCCACGCCGCGGCGGCCACGGCCGCCGAGATTCACGCCAAGGTCATCATCGCGTTCACCGAGTCGGGCACCACCGCGCTGCGATGCAGCAAGGCGCGGCCGCCGATGCCGATCGTGGCGGCGAGCCCGCATCCGGAGGTGCTGCGGCGCACGGCCCTGTACTCCGGC
>DATEGL010000198.1:0-6899 GCA_035280145.1 Candidatus Dormiibacterota bacterium
CTGCGGAGCAAGAGGCAGCAAGTTCGATTCTTGCCAGGCGCACCAACTCGCCTTCCCGAACTCGGGAAGCGCGCTGAACGCGGCAAGCCCATGGATCGCAAGATCCTCAAGGCCCAAAAGCGCGTCGAGCAGCACGGGCTGTGCGCGATTTGCGCTTGCCGCCGCCGGAGCAGGGCGCGGTTCTCGATCGGACGGAGGCGATGGCTGGATACACGATGGCGAACACTCAGCTCCACCATGAGTGCGACCGCAAGGTTCAGGCGGAGCGCGGCTTTGCCTGACCAGACGTGCTGGCTACGAAAGGCTCGGCGATTAAGTGTCTGGAGACTGTCGGCCAGATTTGAAGCATGGCCGTCTCGTAGCCCTCGATCTGACTAATCGACTTCGCCGTTTTGTCAGTATCGGCACCGTGACTTCCAATCATCCGGAGTGAGAGCTGGCGGATGTCCAAGCTGACTTCGTAAGCCGGACCCATCGGCGGTTCAACGAAGACCTCTCTCAGGCCAAAGAGAACGCCGTGGCGTCGGGGGCGTATCTGAACCCAGACGTAGAAGCCCGCTGGTGGATGCGTCCGGGCTGTGTGTAGCTCGCGGTACTGAGCCATCGGGATCACTGGGGCGACGAGTGCTTGGGCAATCTGAATGGTCATCGCTGTCTTCACCATCCAAAACGAGAGCAACCGCTGATCGTCGTGGGTCATCGGCGAGTAGATGCCTTGCATCCAAGCCATGAGCTTCGGCTTTGCGCGCTTCTCGATGGGCCCGAGCCACGCGTTGTTACAGGTGGCGCAGAGAGCCGGGATCTTCAACCTGTACCCGCTCGAAACGCGACTGAGGTTGGCTTTCCAGTCGGCCGGTGTCTTGCCCCATGAGAAGCCAGCGGGACCAATGACTTTCATCAGCCACGCTGGTACCGCATCTTCCTGAGTCATCAGTCCGTAGTGGCCGCAGAAGACGCACGTTCCCTTGACCGAGCGGCTCCGCTTAGTCACGGGTCCAATGTCACGACTGAAGAGCGTACGCGCCGCGATGCGCCGAGCTACCTCAGCCGATCCGCTGACTCCAAACCCCTTGCCAGTGCTCGCAGCCCCGACCGTGCTCGGGGCACTGTCTGACCTCAAGACGGTTCGAGCTGACTCGGACAAACATCATCAGCAGCTTTGCTTTCGCGCAGTGGCGGAGCCGGCACTGAGCTCCCTGCGCTAGCGCGGATCAGTCAGGTGCGGGTTAACGTCCCCGGCACACGTGGCGGACCGGGTGGACCACCGGAGAACAACCGGCTGACACCCTGAGGCGCCTTCGGACCGTAGAACCGTTGAGGGAAATTGCGGTCACCGTGAGGCTCGACGTACGTGCGGCTGCGTTCGCGGGCCACGATTGCCGGCGGACTTAGCCCTCTGTGGCTGCTCGACACGCATAGTGACGTCTGAATGGATCACCTCGCCGAGCAAGCGCTAATCGCTTCGGCCAAGGCAGGTGATCGACTCGCCTTCGAGCGTCTTCTTGAGGCCACACTGCGCCCCGCCACTCGCCTTGCCTACGCGATGCTGCACGACCGATCGGAGGCCGAGGACGCATTTCAGGAAGCCGCCCTCCGGGCCTGGCGACGCATGGGAAACGTTCGCGAGGGCACCGCATTCGCGCCATGGTTCATGGGCATCGTTGCAAATCAATGCCGAGAAGTCAGGCGGAGCAGGTGGTGGCAATTGATTCGACTCCCGAACGCGATTGCGGCGCCACGAATAGATGAGACGGCCTGGCTCGATGGCGAGGACCTACGCCGAGCCGTGGCCAACCTGCCGCCCGACCAGAGATCGGCCGTCGTCATGCACTTTCACCTTGACATGCCAATTGGCGACGTGGCGATCGCGCTCGGCATATCTGAGGCCGGCGTCAAGACCAGGATCAATCGCGCGCTCAAGAGGCTGCGTCCCGCTGTGCGAGCTTCGGATGTGCAGGTAAATGGCTGAAGAGATCCTGAGACGCAACCTCGGCCGGGCGTTTGACCCCGGGCCTGACTTCCCGAGCCGCCTGCTGCTCTCGAGGACCATGGCGATCCTGGACAAGGAATACGCGGGCGGAGCGAGAACCATCGGCCAACGGGCCGGCCAAGGCCGGTTCCAGAATTGGGCCCGGCCTCGCATGAGGCTGGTCGCGGTCTTGCTGACGGTGCTGATCGCCGTTGCCGCGACCGCAGTGTTCATTACCTCGCGAGAACGCGTCGCCCCCGCGCCGATCCCCGCGGGGAAGATCATCGCAACCATAAAGACTGGCCCTCGGCCCGAAGCGGTCGCGGTAGGAAGCGGATCGGTCTGGGTGGCAAGCTGCGTGAACGACTCGAACTTCTGCCAGACCATGGTGTCTCGAGTTGATCCAGCGACCAACAGCGTTACGGCCACAATTCCGGTAACCCTTTCGCAAGGCGCCATCGGGCTGGCAGCTGACGACTCGGGGGTGTGGGCTTCTGACCTGTTGCGTGGTGCGGTGTGGCGGATCGATCCGCATACGAACCGCGTCGCGGTGAAGGTGGTCACCGAGCACAGTCCTTTTGGTGTCGCGATCGGCGAGGGCGCCGTATGGGTGGCGTCCACGGACGGATACCTCATTCGGATCGACCCTGACACGAACAGCGTCGTCGCGACCGTTCACGTCACCGGCGCGGCCCTGAACTTCGTCGCGATCGGGGCGGGTTCCGTCTGGGTGCACGACGCTGCGGGCTTCGTCATTCGGATTGACCCGAAGAGCAACCAGGTCGTATCCAGAATTCCGGTTCCGATCAATGTCGTCGGTCTCGCAATCGACGGCTCTGGACGCGTCTGGGTGGATGTGATTCCCGGCACGGACAGTTGCTTCGCGTCATCCGGAGACGTGCGCGAAATCGATCCCGCCACGAATCTGACGCTGGCCACGGTCCCGCTCGGACATAGGCCGAGCGGAATCGTCGCTGCAGGAGGCTCCATCTGGGTCGCGGATCAATGCGACGGGACGGTCACCCAGATCAATGCCTCGACCGGAGAATCGGTTGGCAAGCCCTTGGCCGTGGGTGGCGAGCCTAGAGCACTGGCGGCCGGCTTGGGAGCCCTGTGGGTCAACGACTACCAGAGGGGTACGCTCATCCGAATCCACCTCTGATTTCGGCGAGCTGACACCCTGGAGCGCTTTCTTCCCGTAGTACTGGTTGAGTGCACAGCAACCTGCGAAAGCGACCATCATCGGTGGGCGCCCTGGCGGCGATCGTGCTGGTCGCCGTCATGTTCCCGCCGAGTGCGACAGGGGGGCTGGCCGCGCCGATCGGGATCCCGGGCAATGGGTATGCAGCCGTACCGCCGATCTCGGTCTTTCCGCCCGCCACCGGTGCCACGCCACCTGCGTCGGCGACCAGCGATCCGCTAAATCCCGACGCCGCCTGCTCCGCCTGGTACGTCGCAGGCAGCTACGGCGGAAGATGGCCGGCCGGCTCGTCATGGTGGGAATACAACTGCTCCGTTACTGGTGCCCCGTGGTGTCCGGGCCCGGCTTGCGACGCGGTTTACGGTCCGCCGCCGACCTGGGGCGACTACTACTACTGGGACGGAGCTCGGGCGGTCTTTTACGGTCAGGTCTATGACACCGGCGCTTACTACGCCGTCGATCCTACGTGCACCTACTGGTGGGATGACCCAACCCAGAGGTGGTATCCAATCTTTGACTGCGGTGTCCCGCCCCCCAACCAGCCTCCGTTCGCCGCCTTCATCGCCGGCTGCTCGGGACTGAATTGCACCTTCTACGCGAGCGGCTCCCAGGACCCTGACGGGTCGATCATCGCGTACAGCTGGACTTTCGGCGACGGAGCGAGTGCCTCAGGTTTCCTGGCCGGGCACGTTTTCGGGCACCCGGGCACCTACATCGTGAGTTTGAGCGTGACCGACAACTTGGGGGCGACGTCGACGGCGTCCAGGGAAATCTCCGTCGTCGACGCTCCGCCCGTCGCCGGCTTTACCTTCAGCTGCTTGCGATTCAGCTGCTCTTTCGACGGTTCGGCATCGGGGGATCCAGACGGCACGATCCAGGGCTACAGCTGGAGCTTTGGCGACGGCGCGGTGGGCAGCGGCCTCGCCGCGCAGCACATCTACGCCGTCCCAGGCGGTTATACGGTATCGCTGGTCGTCACGGACGACGGCGGCGGCACTGGGGCGACTTCGAACCTCGTGACCGTCATGACTCTCAAGGCGAATGCCTCCAGGGCGAATGGTCACTGGCAGGTGGCTCTCAGCTGGAGCGGGTCGCCACCGTCGAGCTTCGACGTGCTGCGCAACGGTGCTTCAATCGTTGCCACCTCAGGCACGACATACACCGACACCCCCTCTACAAGGGGCACCTATGTCTACCAGGTGTGCACGAAGGGCGCATCCAGCTGCTCGAACACAACAACCGTGACCTTCTGATCGCGTAGGCGTCGAGAACTCAATGCACACCAAGGTCTGCGCTGGACTAGTTACTCTCGCCGCTGCCCAGATGGAGATCGCTACTGACCGGGAGACTGCTTCGTAAGGCCTGCTAGGTCATTGAGAAAGCCCGACGCTCTTGAGAAATGCAGCCCAGTCCGAAATGCAGCTGTCCGCAAGCTGAAACATGTCGCGCTTGACCCCGCTCGATGGGTCTTCAAAGGACCAATAGAAACCGGCGACCGGCTCCGGTCGCGTTTCGACGCCGGACACGACGACCTTCGGCTCCGCAGTCGTCGTCCAGTTCTGATACGTCGTGGTTGGCATGGCGGGGTTCAGCTTGCAATGTTTCATGCCGTTGCAGATGTCGCGGCACCACTTCAACGAATCGGACTGCTCGATCCACGCGTCGACAGCTGTAGTGATCGATTGGTCTGACTTGATGAGCCAGTCGCGCAGGTGATAGCAGTTCATGAAGAAGGCATAGATCGCGTCCAGCGCAAATTCCTGATGGAGGCCAGGCCCGCCCATCTCCGGGCCCGGTAGCACGTGGCTGGGCGCCGTCCTATCTCCGATCATGCGGACACGAATGTGCCAGCGCCGGATCCGGTCCCACTGATCTCGCCAGTCGTTGCCAACGTGCGACGCCATGCCTCCTAAACCCTCCAGACAGCTTTCACGCGATTTGTGTCGATGAACAGACCATCAGAACGCGATCCGCACCCTATTCGAGTCCAAGACATGCCGCCCTCGGATTCGCGATACCGGGTAGCCGAAGCTTCAGCGGGCGAATGGGGCATTGTTCGATCGCGTCGGACTGGCCACCCAGAATGGAACTCGTTCTATAAGGCGCTCGGGAGTCATCGCCGGGCCCATGACAGAGGATTCTGGCTGTGCGACGCGGACTCCGCTCGACTGACCCTATGCCGGATCGTCGGTCTTGCCGAGTACTTCCAGCGGCAGAGAAAGGTGACGGCAGGCAACGCATACGATCGCCTCGGTCACGCGCCGCACCTTCTCGGCTTCGACATATTCGTGACCACCGAACGGCGTTTCTCCGAGATATTGGCGGATGTCAAGGCTCAGATGTCCGACGTGGCGCTGAGTCGGGTCGTGCTGGTCGACAGCGAGGCAACATCCGCGCTCGCCGCTATCAAGAACGCCGTCGCGTGAGCGTCTGCAGTGCCCGCCCAGCGAGCGAGCTCGGGTTTCATCCTGAGTCCCGAACGCGACCTGAATTCCGTTTGGCTGCAAGAGGCCACACACGCAACAGCTACTTGATTCGGCCGTTCTCCGAGCTCGAGATCTTCTTCGCCGCGACCGCGTCAACGTTTATCGCGGCCAGGATCACCATGAAGACCTTGTTCTGCCAGACGGCGATGTAAAAGCTCTGGTTTGCGATCGCAAACGAAAGCGTTACGGCATTTGGCGAGAGGCCCGTCTTATCGCCTTCGACGACCGCCTGACCGCTGTTCTTCAAGTCCGCGGCGCTGAAGTTGAAGATCTTCTCGCTGGTGTAACCCTTGGCGGCGCTCCCTTCGTCCTTGAACTGAATCACGAAGTTGACGATCACCTTGTACGTCGCCAGGGCAACGTTGCCACCGCTGCTCCTCAAGCTGTCGCAGTTGGCCTTGCTGTCCGTGTAGAAGGCCGTGTACGCGGCCGTGGCACCCTGGGCCCTCGCGTCGGCCCACTCCTTCTTGGTGGAGTCATACGTCGAGGGGTCAGAAGACTGCTCCTTGCTCAGGAAGCTGTCGATGCTGCCGGAGACGTCGCAACGCACCATGCCGCTTGGCACGTCGGCTTGCTGAACTGACACATTCGCGGCGGTAGGCCCCGGAGGAGCTGACGCCGAGCCGCCGCAAGACACGAGAGCCAGCGCCCCGACAATAAGAACCTGAAACGCGCGTCTCACGCGCTCAGGCTAGCAGCGGAGCGCGAGACTCCGACTTAATATGTGGCCGGCCTCGACATGCCACTCGATTTGCAGGCCGCCGCCAACGAGTATCTCGGCTGGCTCCAGCTCGAAGCCAACCGCAGCCCCAACACAGTCCGCGCCTACGAGTCCGAGATCCGCAAGCTGATCGGCTTCCTGGGCGTGAACGGTCACACGCTCGCCGTCGACTCGCTGCGACACGAAGACCTTCGCGCCTACCAGCGCCACCTAGCGACGCGGCTCAAGAGCCCCGCCTCGCGCGCCCGGGCCCTCGTCTCCATTCGCTCGTGGCTGCGGTGGATCGCTCGCGAGGGCCTCATCGAGCACGACCTCTCCAACGGCATCACGCTCCCCAAGCTGGAGCAGCGTCTGCCCAAACCCATCGACCCCGACGAGTTGACCCGACTGCTCGCCGCGCTGCCGCACGAAACCCTCCAGGAAAAACGCGACCGCGCGCTGGTCCAGTTCCTGGTCAGCACGGGGTGCCGGATCTCAGAAGCCCTCGACCTCGACCGCACGGACTTTCCACGCTCGGGCAAC
>DATEGL010000199.1:0-3560 GCA_035280145.1 Candidatus Dormiibacterota bacterium
CGCCTCGAGGACACCGTCGACTACACCAAGATCCGGGCCATCGCCCGCGAAGTCATCGAAGGCCCTTCGGTCCACCTGCTCGAGACGCTGGCCGGCCGCATCGCCGGCCTCGTGATGGAGATGCCACAAGTCGCAGGGGTCGAGGTGCGGGTCGCCAAGCGACCGGCGGGCATGCAGCCCATCGACTCCGCCGCCGTGCGCATATATAGGACGCGCGCATGACCATTGCTTACTTCGACTGCTTCTCGGGAATCTCGGGCGACATGGCGCTGGGGGCGCTCCTCGACTGCGGAGCCGATCGGGCAGTGCTCGACGCGGCCGTCGAAGCGCTGCGCCTCGACGACGAGGTGACGATCGAGGTCCGGCACGAGAACCGCGGCCACGCGGGTGGCACCCGCGTCCTGGTTGGAACTGTCGATCGCGAGGAGCGCACTGTGCCCGCCCTGCGCGACATGATCGAGCGATCGGACGCCCCCGCGCCTGTGAAAGCGCGCGCTCTCGACGCGATCAACCGCCTCGCCCGAGCCGAGGCGGCGGTCCACGGCGTGCCCGAAGGGGAGGCGCACCTGCACGAGCTGGGCGGCGCGGACACGCTGGTCGACCTCGTGGGAGCGTTCTGGCTCCTGCACGCTCTCGAGGTGGATCGTGTCTTCTCATCGCCGCTTCCGACGTCGCGGGGACTCAAAGGAGCCATGCCGCTGCCGGCGCCCGCGAGCCTGCGCATCCTGGAAGGCACAGGCGCGGTGCTGGAGCCGAGCGACGCGACTCGTGAGCTGGTCACGCCGACCGGGGCCGCGATTCTGGCCGTGGCTGCGACGTTCGAGCGGCCGTCAATGTCTTTGCGCCGCGTCGGCTACGGCATCGGAGCGCATAACGCCCCGGGAAACGCGCTGGCGGTATGGCTGGGAGATGAAGTCGCAGGGGAGGTCGGAGTCAAGCTCCTGGAAACCAACCTCGACGACATGGCACCCAACCTCATCGCGGCCCTGACCGAGGACCTGATGGCGGCGGGCGCGCTTGACGTGACGGTCGTGCCCGCATTGATGAAGAAGGGCCGCCCCGGCCACGTCCTGACCGTGATGTCGCCGCCTGAGCTGGTGGGCGCGCTCAGCGAGCGCCTCCTGCGTCGCAGCACCACGCTGGGCCTTCGCGTCAGCGCCGTTCCGCGCGTCCTCGCCGGACGAAGGGTGGTCGAGGTCGATACGCCAATCGGTAAGGCCAGGGTGAAGGTGAAGGAGCTTGGCGGCGTTGCGGTCGACATTGCGCCGGAGTACGAGGACTGCCGGCGGATCGCCCGCGAGACCGATCGCGACCTCCGCGAGGTGATGCGAATCGTGGACACCACGGCCCGGCGTCAGCTCGGACTCGAATGACCGCGCGCGTCCTCGACGGCAAGGCCGTCGCCAGGGAGGTCTACGCCCAGGTCACGCATGCGGTCAGCGAGCGGATTTCGAGAGGGGGCTCACGCCCCCGGCTGGCGACGATCCTGGTCGGTGACGATCCTGCCTCGGCGACCTACGTCGCGTTGAAGCAGCGCAACGCTCATGCGGTAGGCATCGAGTCCGAGGACCACCGGCTGCCTGCCAGCACCAGCACGGACGAGCTGGTCGCGCTGGTAACGCGGCTCAGCGAGGACGAGTTGGTCAGCGCGATCCTCATCCAGCAGCCGACGCCAAAACAGATCGACATGCAGCGGGTGGTGCTTGCCCTCGACCCCGTGAAAGACGTCGACGGCTTTCATCCACTCAACGCCGGGCGCGTCGCGCTGGGTTGGCCCGGCGCGGTCGAACCCTGCACGCCGGCGGGCATCGTCCTGCTCCTCGAGCGCTCGGGCGTCCCCATTGAAGGCGCCAACACGGTTGTCGTGGGCCGCAGCAACCTCGTCGGCAAGCCGACCGCCTTGCTGCTCCTCAAGCGAAATGCCACGGTCACGCTGTGTCACACGCGGACCCATGACCTCTCCGGTCACACCAGGGCGGCCGACATCCTGGTCGCCGCCGCCGGCCGGGTCAACCTGATCAGCAAGGAGATGGTCAAGCCGGGCAGCGCGGTGGTCGACGTGAGCACAAACTGGGTGGCCGGGCGCCAGGTCGGCGACTTCGGTCCAGGAGTGGACGACGTTGCCGGGTGGCTGACTCCAAATCCCGGTGGCGTCGGTCCCATGACACGCGCGATGCTCATCAAGAACACGTACGAGGCGGAGGTCCGCCGCCGGGGTTAAGTCGCCCGGCGAAGCGTCAGGCCAAGCCAGAGGTACCAGGCCGGGTTGACAGCGAATCCTTCGAGCGCCGCCACCGAGAGCACGAACGGATTCGAGGTGGAAAGGATGATCAGCCGGGCGAGGTAGATGACGATCAGGAGCGCCCCCGAGATGAACCCGAGGTAGCTCAGGTTCAGCGGAAAGGCCGCGTCGCGACCCATCAAGTAGGCGAAAGCAAGGATGGAAAGCCCGGCTAGGCCGAACGTGCCAAGACCGCGAGGATCGACCGCGCTCGGCAGGCCGGACGAAGCCTGGCTCGGAGCGTTGATCGCATTGGCCAGGTCGTAGCCGCCGTGCATTGTGGCGCTCAGGGCGCCGGCGAGTCCAAACAACAGCGCCCACGTCGCGTAACCGCCGGCCGAGGGAACCAGTCGCTCGTGCAGGCCCAGCAGCGCGCTCGCGGCGAAGATCCCGCCGAGGAGCAGAAATGCTGCCGTCAGCCCGGCCGCCAGGGCTGGGGTGGGCCGGGGCGCGAAGACGAAGGTCGCCGAGTAAAGGAATCCGACGGCGGCGGTGAGCCAGGCGCTCGGGTACGCCGTGTGCCGGTACGACAGGCTTTTCACGCGCGCATGCTAATGGCGCAGTGCCGACTCGTGACACCGCCCGCCAACAAGCGATCCGCCTGATGAATGGCTTTCGCGGCTACCAACTCGTGGTCGCGGCTTGCCGGTTGAAGCTGCCAGACCTGGTCGGCGAGCGACCACAAGCAGCTGAAGAGCTGGCCGCCGCCACGGGGACACATCCGCCGTCGCTTCGCCGAGCGCTCCGCGGTCTGGTCGCGTGGGGATTCCTCAGCCAGGAGCCGGACGGTCGGTTTGCGCCCACCGACATATCTGAACTGTTCCGCTCCGACAGGCCGGGCATCAGAAACATCACGGTTCTGCTCAGCGACGAGGGCTATCGCACCTGGGGATCTCTGGCCGAATCGCTCCGCACCGGCGAGCCCATGTTCGAACGAATACACGGCAAAAGCCGATGGCAGATGATGGCCGAAGATCCGGAGGATGCAGCGACGTTCAACGCCGCCATGGTCGAAACGAGCACACGCGTAGGGCGCGAGTTCGTCGAGGCTTTCGACTTCCGGGGTGCACAGTTGGTGGTCGATGTCGCCGGCGGCAATGGCGCCTTGCTGGCGGCGGTGTTGCGGGCGCACCCGTCCATGAGGGGCATCCTCTTCGACCTTCCCGCAGGGCTCGCGGGTGCAAGCAGCGTGATGGAGAAGGCCGCTGTGTCGGAGCGGGTGTCGATGGTGGAAGGCAGCTTCTTCGAGTCGGTGCCGGCCGGCGCCGACCTCTATCTC
>DATEGL010000200.1:0-3693 GCA_035280145.1 Candidatus Dormiibacterota bacterium
CGGATCGTTGGTCGGGATGTTGCCGGTGTCGGCGAAGTACTGGGCCAGCGTCCCGTCACGTCCGACGCTTGCGGCGAACTCTTTGCTGTTGAGCAGCTCCCGGAAGATCGCGCTGCCCTGGTCCGCAGAGGTCTGCGTCGACACCAGCGGCGAGGCATCGATGAGCGGGGGTTGGGTGAACCAGAGGTTCGCCGTCGCCTGGTAGTTCCTCGGCGAGATGGCCACCACCGCTGTGCTAGCCAACAAGCACAGCGCAAGCAGCCCAAGAAGCTGGAACTTGTGGCGGAAGAACACTTCCAGGTAGCGCGTCATGAGTGATCCAGCAACCTGGTCAACCATCCCGGCAGGCTTGTCGTCACGCCGTTGACGAGGACCACCGGCGGCCTGGCCAGCATGCCCACCGCCTCCTCGACCCTCGCGATCGGTGTGACCTGGGCTCTGACGACGAGCAGAGCGTTTTCGAAATTGGCCGCCAGCAGCGGACCGTCGGTGGAGCCGAGCAGCGGAGGCATGTCCACCACAGCCACCTCATACAGGCTCGCAAGCTCCTGCAGAACGTCCGAGCTGAGGAGCTCGCGGACCATGCGCGAGCGGCGCTTGTTGGCCGCGCCCGCCGGCAGCAAGGCCACGCCTTCGCCGATCTCGTGCACAGCCCTGTCGACCGACACCTCGCCGCTTGTCAGCTCGGCGAGGCCAGGCGCTCCCTCGTAACCGAATGATTCGCCGAGGGTCGGGTTCTCGAAATCAGCATCGACGAGGAGAGCACGCCGGCCGAACTCGCGGGACTGCACCGCCGCCATGGCCAGCGCGATCGTCGTCCGGCCCTCTCCACGGAGCGCGCTCGTGACACCGAGTCGGGTCAGCTTTGGTCCGCCGAGCTTCAACGCGATCGGCACACAGGCCTCGATGAACCGCGGATCCAGGGGAAGCGGCTCGAGAGCTTTCTCGGGCGGGGTGCGATAAAGACCGCGCGCCCAGTCCCGGAAGCCTTCGTTGCCGAATCCGTTGCCCGCTTGATGGACCGTGCCGCCGCCCTTGTTCATCGGCGTTGATTTGCCAACGGTGTTGATGGGCGTGGGTTTGCCCAGAGCGTTAAGGGGCGTGGGTTTGCGTTCGGTGCGTTCCTCCACGGGCTTCGACTCTAAGTAAGGACCGCCGCGCAGACCATAGGCAGGCCCGCGACCGGAGGCCAAGTGTCCCGCGGCCCCTGGGCCGGTATCCCTAGATCGGTCAGGCTAGGACCCAACCTTCAATCGCGGCCGGCCGCAGCCGCGGCGCAGCCTGGACGCGCACCCGGCTCGGGTTGGGCCGGAGGAAAGGTCTCTGCAGCTTGAAAACGGCCTCGATCAGTTCCATCGGGCGCCTGCCGACCGCGACCCGGACGCCAAATCGTTCGAGCTTCGCGGCCAGGCGATCCGGCACTTCGATGCGATCCTCGAGGTTCAGCCACTCGAGCTCATTGAGCAGGCTGTCGAGCTCTGCAAGCTGCCGCCGACGTTCCGCTTGAACCAGTGAGTTGCTCATTCCGCCAAGCAAGTTATGACAGCACCCCATGGGCGCACCATGGGCAAGGCGGGGACGCTTTGGTTCGGGTCCCGCCGGCGAGCGGGACACGCGCCTACCGCGCCGCCAACGCCCCATTCCATACGCGACGGGGCGACTCCTAGACTCGGCGCGTCATGTCGCTGCGAATTCTGATGGTCGCCTCGGGAATGCCGGACCCACCGAGGTCAGGAGCGGCCATCCGCATCTCACAATTCGCCCATCAACTAGCCCGACGCCACCAGCTGACACTGCTGTGCTTCGGAGGCGCAACCGACTTCGAAACGGCCGACCACATGCGGGCGACCGGAATCAGGGTCGTGCTCGTGCCGGTTCCGCGCCGATCTCGCAAGCGCGCCGGCCAGATGGTGTCGCTGATGTCCAGCAGATCCCACCTCGGAGGGATCTTCCACCACCAAGCCCTGCAGCACGCGCTCGACGACCTCGTCCGCGTAGGCCGCTTCGACGCGATCCTGGTCGAGGGCAGCCTTTTGATGCGGCATAGGTTCCCTCACGGGATTCCCCTGGTGCTCGACGAGCACAACCTGGAGTTCGAGGCACTGGAGAGAACAGCCAGCATCGAGGCTTCGCCGCTGCGCCGCTTCTTCAACTCCGTGGAAGCCGAGAAGTTCAAGCGGGAGGAGATGACGGCCTGGCGGCGGGCCGACCTGTGCCTCTTTACGTCGGGGCGAGAGGTGGCCCTGGCGCGCGACATGTTCCCGCAGATAGCGGCGTTCGCCGTCGCCAACGGCGTCGACCTGGACTACTTCCGGCCGCAGAATTCAGAGAAGGATCCGGCAAGCATCGTGTTCACCGGGACGATCGGCTACCGGCCAAACTCGGACGCGGTCCAGTATCTCGTGCGGGAGATCATGCCCCGGATTTGGGAGGCGCATCCCGAGGCGGTGCTGACCGTGGTCGGGGGCGGCGTCCCGCGCGCGATCAGGCGTCTCGCCGGCCCTCACGTCGTGGTCACTGGACAGGTTGCCGACGTGAGGCCATTCGTACACCGGGCAGCTGTCGCAGTGGCGCCGCTCCGGATCGGCAGTGGCACGCGCCTGAAAGTCCTCGAAGCCCTCGCCATGGGCAAGCCGATGGTGGCGTCGACACTCGGCTGCGAGGGACTGGCGGTGAGGGCTGGCGAGCACCTCGCGATCGCCGACGAGCCGGAAGGCTTCGCGCGCGAGCTGGTCTCGCTTCTCGAGGACCGGACCGCCGCCGAGGCCATGGGCGCCCGCGGCCGTGCGCTCGTCGAGCGGTCCTACGGCTGGCGTGCCCTGACGCTCGAGATGGAGTACGCCGTGGAAAGCGCGGTGGCGGTGCACGAGGCGGCAGAGCGCCGGCTTTCAGGACAAACGCCCACCTCGCTGGAGGACTTGTCAACGGCGGTCTCCACCCAGGCCGATTCACGGACCCCTGCCGCTGGACCGATGCTCTGAGGGCATGAATCTGGCCCAGGCGCTCGACGAGCTGCTGGATCGCACCGGGAGCGACCTCCTGATCAGCGCCGGCAGCCAGCCTCGGATTCGCAAGGACGGCCGGCTCGAACCGCTCGGCAGCGACTCTGGCGCCCTGTCACCGGCGGACACCGAACGGTTGGTGCGCGAGATCCTCGACGACAAGCAGTTCAAAGAGCTTCACAAGGCGCGCCACGTCGATTTCTCGTTCACGTGGCGCGACTGCGCGCGCATCCGCGGCAACGCCTATTACCAGCGGAGCTCCGTTGCGGCCGCCTTCCGGCTCCTGCCGCTCGAGATTCCAAGCTTCGACATGCTCGGCATCCCGGAGGCGGTGCACAGGCTTCTGGAGCGCCAGCGCGGCCTGATCCTCGTGACCGGCCCAACCGGCTCAGGCAAGTCGACGACGCAGGCCGCAATGATCGACCACATCAATGCCACTCGGCCGCATCACATCATCACGTTCGAGGACCCCATCGAATACGTCCACAAGCACCGGCTGGCGGTGGTGGATCAGCGCCAGGTCGGCCAGGACACGCCGTCGTTCGCCGATGGCCTGCGAGCCGCCGTTCGCGAGGACCCCGACGTCATCCTCATCGGCGAGATGCGGGACCTCGAAACGATGAGTGCCGCGGTGACCATCGCCGAATCCGGCCACCTCGTGGTGGCAACGCTGCACACCAACGACGCACCG
>DATEGL010000201.1:0-3833 GCA_035280145.1 Candidatus Dormiibacterota bacterium
CTCGCGCTCCCAGATCCAGTCTTTTTCGCAAACGTCCCCGCGCAGCCTGCCGGGTTGGATCTCCATGTCGCGTCACAGACTAACCTGCACGCTGATGGCCGGGCTCCTGCCGGCGACCGTCGTGGGCAGCTATCCGCAGCCCGAATGGCTGGTCGACCGAGACATGCTCGGCAGCCGCCTGCCGCCGCGCGTACGGGCTCGGGAAATCTGGCGCGTGCCGCCCCATCTGCTCGAACAGGCGCAGGACGACGCGACGGTCGTTGCGATTCGCGACATGGAGCGGGCGGGCATCGACATCATCACCGACGGCGAGATCCGGCGGGAGAGCTACTCCAACCGCTTCGCCACCGCGCTCGAGGGCATGGACCTGGACAGCCCGGGCTCGGCCTTGGACCGGACTGGTCATCCGAACCCGGTGCCTCGCGTCGTGGGGCCGATCCGGCGCACTCGACCGGTCGAGAAACGCGACGTCGAGTTCCTGCGCGCGAACACGAACCGGCCGATCAAAGCGACGCTGCCCGGGCCTTTCACGATGTCGCAGCAGGCCCAGGACGACCACTACCACGACGATGAGGCGCTGGCCATGGCGCTTGCAGCCGCGGTCAACGAGGAGGTGCGCGACCTGTTCGCCGCGGGCGCTGACGTGGTCCAGCTGGACGAGCCCTATCTCCAGGCCCGAGCCGACAAGGCGGCGCGCTTCGCGATCAAGGCGATCAACCGCGCGCTCGAGGGCATCGAGGGCACGACCGCGCTCCACACGTGCTTCGGCTACGCACATATCGTCCGCGACCGGCCTAACGGCTATCCGTTCCTGGAGCAGCTCGCGGACACGACGGCCGACCAGATCTCGATGGAGTCGGCGCAGCAGAAGGTCGACCTTGGCGTCCTGAAGTCACTCGGCGACAAGACCTTGATCGTCGGGGTGATCGATCTGAGCGACGAGAGCCCGGTCGAGGACGTCGAGGTTCTCGTCGAGCGGGTCAGGAACGCGCTGCTTTACGTCGACGCCGAGCGGTTGATCCTGGCGCCCGACTGTGGGATGAAGTACCTCCCGCGCGAGAAGGCCTACCGCAAGCTGGCGGCCCTGGCCGCGGCGGTCAGGAAGGTGCGGGCTTTCCTCTAAGCTCTCCCGCCGGCCCGGTGGGCCACGCGGGTCAGCTCTTCGATCGCCTCACGTGCCAGCCTGACCGCGCGCGCGTATGCGGCTTTGCTGGGCGCCCTGGTCCGTCCTTTCAATGACGCGTCAATGAACCTCTTCGCCTGCTCCGACGGATCCTTGGCCAACGTCATCCTCCCTTCAGCTCCGGCCAGAACCGGTCGATGATCAATTCCGCGAACCATTCCGACCAGTACTTCTGCTTCAGCTTTTTTTTCGCCAGGTAATTTCGGAACTCGGGCGTCACCTCGAGCTCCGCGATCAGCAACGGTACGACGTCGTCGGGCCGGAGCTCCTTGATGAAGCCGTGAGTAGCAGTGTAGGCATGCCTGGCTTTCGCCTTCCACGCCGCCGCATCGTCGTTGAGCAGCGAAGTCAGGCCGGCGTCCTTCATGTCCTGCAGCTTCTTCTGGGTCAGCGCCACAGCACCATCCTCGCGGTCCAGACCGCCGACACGAAGACCACGACGAGCTGCACGGCGAAAAGAACGATGGCCCAGTCGTACAGAGCAGGGATTCCGCCGTTGATCAGCCACAGCAGGCAGACGGCGACGGTGACCAGACCCAGACCAAACGCACCGAGGAGGGCGGCCGCGCTCGTGCGGTAAGGCTGGGTTACCTGCTCCGGCACGCTGCCCGAGTAGGACTGATAGGAGGCGATGATGACGCCGAGGAACACCAGCACGAAGCCGGCCAGGGCTCCAGACGAGCCGAGGATGGCCAGGATGACGTCTTTGGGCTCGATCAAATCCCGCCAAGAATAAAAAGAGAGCCGGGGCGATGTCGCCCCGGCCCGCTTCCCCTGAATCCCTCCCCGGCGCGGCTAGCAGGTCACGGGTGGGTGCTTGAAGAACGAGAACGGGTTGAGGTCGCCCATAAAGGTGTAGCGGCCGGCGGTCGGTGTGTTTTGCGCCGGCTGGGAAACCGTGTTGGGAGACGTGCGCATGAACCACGAAAGGAACACTTCGTCCTCAGGGTGGTACGTGCCGTCGGAGTATTTGTTCTGGAAGAACGGGTTCGAGCCCTGCGAGAAGCCGACGCCGACAACCGGGTCACCGGTCTCGAGCAGGTTGCTGCACCCGTAGCTCGGCGCGATGGGTGAGCGCCACGGCTGAACGGTGTTGTTGATGAATGGGTTGGTTGCCCACTCGACGAACTCGTGACTGAGGCCGTGGATGTCCTGCTTGGCCCACGATGATTTCGGGCTGAAGAAGCCGGCCGTCAGCCACGACGACCACATGAACGTGTGGATCTTCTGGCGTCCGTCTTCGTCGCCCTGTGCATCGGTTGTCGCGGCCGGCAGGTCGTCGGCTCCGTGCGAGCCGATGACGCAACAGTGCATGGGAATTTTGTCGACGAAGAGGACAAGGTTCGTGGTCAGGAATAGCGCGAGCCGGCTGGGACTGAGGTGGAGCGTGTGCACCTCGGAAACAACCTGGCCCTTGAACCAGTCGTTGTCGATGTCGGCGTAGGTGACGCCGCCCGGGCTCGTCAGCGTCGTGCCGAGCCCACCTGGAACGTTGATCGTGATCGGGTCGCGGACTTCGGGGGCGAGGCGCAGGTGATAACCGGTCCCGACCTTGTTGAACTGCGCGCGCATGGTGGCGTCAAGAAGCTGTACGCCGCTGTTGCCGCTCGACAGCTCGCCGCCGGGTCCCTTGCCGCCGGTGGCGGTCGTGGCGGCAGTGGTCGTCGAGTAGTCGCCCTTCCGGAAGATTGGCGACGCGAGGAGCGGCTGAGCGCTGTCGCTGCCGTTGAAGGTGGCGCTCCCGACTATGACGTTGACCGGGATGATGTCGACGCCGATCGTCGCCGAGTCGTCGCTCTCCGGATCTGCGCCGACCATGTTGTAGTGATAGGTAACGCCATCGACCGGATTGGTCGTCTTGCCGCTCCAGTGCCTCACGGTGTGGGCGTCCTCCAACGGCGCGGCTCCGCCGAATTTCCCGGACGTGGCATGAATTCCGTCGTTATCGCCGAACCCACCGTCGCCTTCGTCTGCGGACGCCGTGGCGGCAGTGAACGCGAACGCGGCGGACGCGGCGGCCAGTCCCGCCAGGGAACGTCGAATTACCCCACGCGACGTACGCAATCTTCCCTCTTCAAACCCTAAATTCGGCTCCGCCCGCACCACAACCCCGGGCTGCCGCGATATTACTCAGCCCCTGTTTCTTCAGCACGTCTTAATCAAAATAGATTCTGCAGACCTGGTCAAACCGGTCAAAGCCCGCAATAAGGGAAATGGACCTCGGCCGGCGAGGGTGTTGGCCCGCCTCGCCTCGCCCGAGCCTGGCTTCCCGAACGGGCCACGGGCGGGCCGGACGGAAGACTCGCACGTGGTAAGCAACCGAACAATAGGAAGCTAGTCCCGGTCGGTGGTGGGCCTTCACGGCGCCCGCGGCCAAGCGAGCACAATTTGGAGGCACGCCCCCGCGAACGCCGCCGTAGCTCAATTGGCAGAGCAGCTGTTTTGTAAACAGCAGGTTACGGGTTCGATTCCTGTCGGCGGCTCCAGTTCGCGTGTGCAAGTTCGGCTCCTAGGCGACAAAACGCCTTCGGCTCCTGCACGACTGACCTTCGGCAGGTTTGCTACAGCTACTTCGGTACCTACGCGACACTCCCCGGCCATGAGGGAGATGAGCGTGACTGAGCAAAGGTACAAAGCGGTCCAGGCTGTC
>DATEGL010000202.1:0-2227 GCA_035280145.1 Candidatus Dormiibacterota bacterium
CGTCGTTCAGGTGGATGCCGTGCGCGTACCAGACGTCGTCGCCGGTCCAGCCCAGGTCTTCCATGAGCTCGACCGGGCGGCGGCCGAATTTCTCGAGGCAGAACCGTTCCTCGTCCAGCGTCTCGGCGAGGTGGGTGTGCATTCGGACGCCGTGCTTTCGCGCGAGGGCCGCCGAGTCTCGCATGAGCTCGGGCGTAACCGAAAAAGGAGAGCACGGAGCGACCACGACCTGGCACATCGAGCCCGGTTCCGGGTCGTGGTGGCGCTCGATCATCGCTTCCGTGTCCGCGAGGATGACGTCCTCGTCTTCGACAACACTGTCCGGAGGCAGCCCACCCTTCGACTGACCAAGTGACATCGACCCCCGGCATGGGTGAAAGCGCAGTCCAAGGTCACGCGCGGCATCGACCAGCGTCTGGAAGATGTCGGCCCTTCCGTGAGGGAAGACGTAGTGGTGGTCGGTGGAGAGCGTGCATCCTGAGAGCAAAAGCCTGGCCATCGCTGCTCGGGCGGCGACCCTGACCGTCTCTGCATCGATACGGGCCCAGACCGGATAGAGCGCCCGGAGCCATTCGAAAAGCGTGCCGTCGGGAACGTAGCCACGCGTCGCCCACTGGTACATGTGATCGTGCGCATTGACAAGGCCAGGCATGGCCACGCAGTTGCTCTCGTTGATCACCGTGTCGGCGCGCGGTGCCGGTCCGGAGCCGACCTGGTCGATCACCCCGTCGCGCGCCAGCACCCAGCCGTTGTCGATCTCTTCGCTGCCCGTCCACAGCAGCCCCGCTTTGAGGAGCAGCGTCAAAGCGTGATGTCGTGCGGGCGGACGGGTACCCGCGTCACGTCGCGCCCCGTGGCGGCGCGAATCGCGGCCACGATCGCCGGGCCGGAAGAGATCGTGGGCGGCTCCCCCACTCCCTTCAATCCATACGGCGAGTTGGGATCGCCCAGCTCGAGGATGTCCATCCGCACCGGTGGCATGTCGAGGATGGTCGGCAGCAGGTAGTCGGTGAATGACGCATTCCGAATGACGCCGTCTTTGACCTGGATCTCCTCCATCACGGCGAGGCCGAGGCCTTGCGCCGCCCCGCCCTCGAGCTGTCCCTGGACCGCGAGCGGGTTGATCGCCTTGCCCACGTCCTGCGCGGTGGCCAGCTCCACGACCTTGACCAGTCCGAGCTCGGTGTCGACATCGACCACGGCCCGATGCGCGGCGAACGCGAACTGCATGTGGGCGTTTGCCTGGCCCGTCTGCGGGTCGAGGTGGTGCGTGGCACGCGGATGAAAAACGCGGGTCTCTTCGATCACCGCATCTCCGAGCAAAGTTGCCAGCGAAACCAGCTGCCTGCCGTCCGCATCCACCACCGAATCGTCCTCGAGGCGCAACGCGCCGGCTGGATGCAGCTCCGACTGTGCCAGCTCGAAGACTCGCTGGCGCACGGCTTCGGCCGCGGCCTTGACGGCGCCGCCCGTGATGTGGGTCTGACGGGAGGCTGACGAAGACCCGGCGGAGCCGACCTGCGTGTCGGCGTTCACAACCACCACGTCGCTGACGCCCAGCTCGGTGCCCGCGATCTGCGCCTGGACCATGACTACTCCCTGGCCCACCTCAGCGGCGGCAGTGTGCACCTCCGCGCGCGGGTGGCCGTCGACCACTGACAGGCGAACTCGCGCGGTCGAGTAATCGTCGAAGCCTTCCGAATAGCCGATGTTCTTGAACCCGACCGCGTAGCCGACTCCACGCTTGACGGCTTCGCCGTGCGTCGTGTTCGAAACGCCGCCAGGCATCGAGGTCAGATGGCCATCCGAGTTCGCGGGCATCGGCATCTCGCTCACGCTGTCCAATAGCTCCGCGACGGGAACCGGACCGTCGATCACCTGGCCGGTGATCATCACACTGCCGGTCTTCATCGCGTTGTGCCGGCGGAGCTCGACGGGATCCATGCCAAGGGCCGCGGCCAGCCTGTCCATCTGCGCTTCGTGCGAGTAGCAGTTCTGGACCGACCCGAAGCCTCGCATCGCACCGCAGGGCGGGTTGTTCGAGTAGACGACCAGGCCATCGATGGTGGCGTTTGGGCATTCGTATGGCCCGACCGCGAAACAGGTCGCGTTGGCGATGACCGCCGTGGAGCTCGAGGCGTACGCGCCGCCGTCCAGAACGATCCGCGCGCGGACGTACACCAGCTTCCCGTCGCGCTTGGCGCCGTGCTCATAACTGAGGCGACCC
>DATEGL010000203.1:0-2791 GCA_035280145.1 Candidatus Dormiibacterota bacterium
CGACGACCCGGCGATCACCGAGATCATGATCAACAACCCCGACCAGATCTACGTCGAGCGTCGCGGTCGGGTGAGCTTGAGCCCGGTCGTTTTCGAAAGCGCGGCCCAGCTCCGCCAGGTGATCGACCGCATCGTCAGCACGGTCGGCCGGCGGGTTGATGAGAGCTCGCCGATGTGTGACGCCCGGCTTCGCGACGGATCCCGCGTGAACGTCGTGCTTCCGCCGCTTTCGCTCGACGGTCCCTGTATGACGATCCGCAAGTTCTCCCGCGACAAGCTCCGGCCGGAAGATCTGATCGCATCCGGAAGCGCGACCACGGAGATGATCCAGTTCCTCCGCGCGGCTGTGCGGGCGCGCCTGAGCATCCTGGTCTCGGGAGGCACGTCGTCCGGCAAGACCACGCTTCTCAATGTCCTGTCGAGCTTCATCCCGGCAGAGGAGCGCATCGTCACCGTCGAAGACGCAGCCGAGCTCCAGCTACGGCAGGAGCATGTGATACGGCTCGAGTCGAGGCCGCCCAACGTCGAGGGCAAGGGCGCGATCGAGATTCGTGACCTCGTCCGCAACGCCCTGCGCATGCGTCCCGACCGGATCATCGTCGGCGAATGTCGAGGAGGCGAGGCTCTCGACATGCTCCAGGCCATGAACACCGGGCACGAAGGCTCGATGAGCACGGTCCACGCCAACACCCCATACGACGCGTTCAGCCGGCTCGAAACGATGGTCTTGATGGCGGGCGCAGACCTACCCGCCCGGGCGATTCAGAAGCAGATCGCTTCCGCGATCGACGTCATCGTCCAGGTCGAGCGGGTGCGCGGTGGGGCGCGCAAGATCGTCAGCGTCGCCGAGGTGACGGGCTTGAGCAACGGCGAGACCCAGCACCAGGAGCTCTTCCGCTTCCAGCTCTCCGGCACCGACGTCGAAGGCAACGCGGTCGGTTTTCACACCGCTGCCGGCAACCTGAGCGTGCACCTGGCGCACCTGGCCGAGCACGGGGAAGCACTGCCCGTGACGATCTTCGAGCCTGTCGCCAAGAGCCTGTTGGGGGAAGCCTGACATGGGCGCAGTGTTGTTCCTGGCGGCGATGGGGGCGATGGGAGTGCTCCTCGCATTCGCGGCGGTGGCGCTGCCCGCGACCGTCGCCGGACGCGTCTCCAAAGACCCCTGGGGCGACCTGGCCAACAGCACCAGCCTGCGCGACCGCATCAACCAGCCTTTCCAGGCGCTGGCCGATCGCTCTAACCGCCGGCGCCGGATCAACGGCGGCCTCACGCTGGCGGAGCACCTCGGCCGGGCGGACCTGAAGCTGCGGACATCGGAGTTCGTGATGATCCAGGTGGGATTCCTGGTCGTCGGAGTCCTGCTCGGCCTTGTGCGGTTTGGCTTCGCGCCCCAGTTCGTCGTCGCCGGGGTCGGCGCCTACCTGCTGCCCATGCGCTTCGTCAGGTACCGCCAGGGCCGGCGGCTGAAGGCATTCAACGGCCGGCTGCCCGACACGCTGAGCCTGCTCTCCAACGCTCTCAAGGCGGGTCTGTCCCTGCCCCAGGCCGTGGAAGCGGTGGCGCGCAACGCCGCACCGCCGGTTTCCGACGAGCTGCACAGGGCGATAAAAGAGATGAACCTCGGCACTCCGACGCCGCAAGCGCTGGGGAACATCGTGAGGCGGATTGGCAGCGAGGACCTCGACCTGATCGTCACCGCGATCTCGATCCAGTCGACGGTGGGCGGCAACCTCGCCCGCATCCTGGACGGCATCTCGCACACAATCCGGCAGCGCGTCCAGATGAAGGCGCAGATCTCGGCAATGACCGCCCAGATGCGGGCATCGGGCTGGATCATCACGCTGCTTCCCTTCATCGTCGCCGGCGTCCTCGACGTGATCACGCCGAGCTACTTCCGAATCATGTTCACCGCGCCGCTGGGGCGGGTCATGCTTGGCCTGGCCACCATCTCGATCTTCGTCGGGAACGTCTTCATCAGACGGATCACGTCGTTACGGGTGTAGTGGTGGGCGTCCTCTACATCGCGATGGTGCTTGGTCTCCTGGCCTCGGTCGGCGTCTTCGTCACAATCTGGAGCCTCGCGCCCGCGGGACCGACCAACGCGGACGTCGTCGAGGGCCGGCTCCGCGTCTACGAGACAGGGATGCCAGTGTCGATCGAGGAGGCCGAGCTGCAGGTCCCGTTCCGAGACCGTGTGATTCGCCCCCTGATGAAGCGGATCGGACGGTTCATCGAGCAGAGCATTCCCGCCAACGCTCGCCAGCAGATACAGACAAAGCTGCAGCTGGCCGGCCGGCCGGGCGGCATGGCAGCGACAGATTTCATCGCCTTCCGCTACATCCTCACCGCAGCCTTCTGCGGCTTCGGGATCCTCATCGGCCTCCTCGCCGGCAGCCCCATCGTTCTCGCACTTGCAGCTGCGGTCGGAGCCGTGATCGGCCTGTACGGTCCGACCTTCTGGCTCAGCAGTCGGGTCAAACGGCGCCGGAACGAGATCCAGACCGACCTTCCCGACGTGATCGACGTGCTCGTGGTGTGCGTCGAGGCAGGACTCACCTTCGAGGCGTCGATGGAGAAAGTCGCCGAAAAGTTCGACCATGCGTTGGCCGTGGAGTTCGGCCGCATGATCCAGGAGATCCGGCTGGGACGGCCGCGGCTCGAAGCGCTGAACGACATGGGACAGCGCCTGGGCGTCGAGGAGCTGAACAACTTCGTCCAGGCGATCATCCAGTCGGAGCAGCTTGGCTCCGGCGTGAGCCGCATCCTGCGCGCGCAGTCGGACGAGATC
>DATEGL010000204.1:0-2453 GCA_035280145.1 Candidatus Dormiibacterota bacterium
GCTCGAGCACCGTCGCGCGGGCATGGCCAGGCACATGGCGCGCGCTGTGGTCGGCCTCGTCCAGTGGGACGGCTCGACCGGCGTGCCGCCGCAGCGGGACGCCATCGTCCGCGCTTGCGCGGCGGGCCTCGACCTGTTCCTTGCCACCGCCAAGGAGGCGCGTCCGGCGACCCAGGAGGAGCTTCGCCGCGTCGCCCAGCTGGGCATCCTTCAGGCCCGGAGCAGCCAGTCGGTGGAGCCGATCCTCAGCGCTTACCGCATCGCCGCCCGCGTCGCGTGGAACGAGATACTGCGTGCCTGGAGGGGCCATCCGGAAGCCTCTCCCGAGGGCATCATGCTCGTCGCCAACTACGTGTTCGCCGCCCTCGACCAGGTCGCGGCCGAGGTGACCAAGACATACCTTCACGCCCGCGAGCAGCACATGCACCGCGGCACTCGCGCCCACGATCGACTCTTCCACGCGTTGATCAGCGACAACTTCGAGTCCGAGCTGGAGCTCCAGCGTCAGGCCCTTGCCATCAACACTCCGCTTGCTGCCACCGGCTATGTTGCCGTGGTCTGCAAGCTCGTCCTCGGCAACCGCGACGGTGAACGCGGAGGCCAGGCGCTGGCCGAAGTCGCGGCGACACTCGAGCTGCCGCGTGGCGCTTTCGTGCACGCGACCGATCCGAGCACGCTGGTCATCCTCTGGCCCGCGGATTCGCTCGCAGACATCGAAAAGCCAAGACAGTTCGTCGCCAGCCTGCAGGACGAGGCGGTACAGCGTTCAGGGCAGCTCCGCCCGCGCGTTCGCGCCGGCATCGGCGGCTACCACGCAGGCCTTCACGGCATCTCGCGCTCCTACCTCGAGGCCCAGCAGGCGATCGAGGCCGGACGCAAGCTACGCCCGGATTCACTGGTCCACGGACATGACGAGGTCATCCCGCATCTCGTCCTGGCCCAGAATCCACGCCTGGCCGAGCGCTTCGTCGCCCACAGCCTCGGCCCGCTCATGGATCCCAAGCTGCGCAACAGGGCCGCCTTGCTGGAAACGCTGGAGGCCTACCTCGCCAGGGGATCGGTCAAGGACGCGGCCACCGCTCTGGGCCTGCACAGGCACACCGTGCTGTACCGCCTCGAGAAGCTGAAAGAGCTGCTCGGCGGGGACCTCGACCTGCCGGCCACACGCCTTCGGCTGCAGCTGGCCCTGGACCTGCAGAAGCTGCTCTAGCGACTCATTTGGACGTGAAGTCCAAATCTGGGGGCCCGTTTTGCCACTCCCGGAGGCTGCCCGTTGGCCTTCGCGTCCTTATCCTTGACATATGACTTCCCCCCACACCAACGGCCGCCGCGTGGCTGTCACCGGCATGGGCTTCATCACGCCGATCGGCAACGACCTGGAGACGGTCTGGTCGAACCTGATCGAAGGCCTTTCCGGGATCGGCCGGATCACGCGCTTCGACGCCACCAACTTCGACACCAAGATCGCGGGCGAGATCAAGTCGTTCAACCCCGAGGACTACATGGACCGGAAGACGGCCCGCCACATCGGCCGCTACTGCCAGTTCGCCCTCGCTGCCTCCAAGCAGGCGCTCGCACACGCCAACCTGGACCCCGGCACGATGGGGCCGGACGACGTCGGCGTGATCGTGAGCTCCGGCATCGGCGGCATGGAGGAGATCGAGAAGAGCCACACGCAGCTGATGGAGCGCGGCCCGAATCGAATCAGCCCCTTCACGGTGCCGATGATGATCGCGGACATGGCAGCCGGGATCGTGGCCATTCACACGCACGCCGGCGGTCCGAACTACGCAATCGTCAGCGCCTGCGCCTCGAGCGCCCACGGCATCGGCGAGGCGGCCGAGATCATCAAGCGCGGCGACGCGGTCGCCATGATCGCCGGCGGGTCGGAGGCGACCATCACCCCGCTGACCATGGGCGCGTTCTGCCAGATCAAAGCGACCAGCGAACGCAATGATGAGCCCGAAAAAGCGTGCCGGCCTTTCGATCTCGGCCGCGACGGGTTCGTGATGAGCGAGGGCTCGGTGATGTTCGTGCTCGAGGATATGGAGCACGCGAAAGCGCGCGGCGCGCGAGTGTACGCGGAGGTCGCCGGCTACGGAGCGAGCGCGGACATGTACCACTTCACCGCGCCTCAGCCCGAGGGCAAGGGCGCCGAGCGCGCCATGCGCCACGCGCTGAACAGCGCGGGCGTCGACCCCCAGGAGGTTGGCTACGTCAACGCTCACGGCACCTCCACCAAGCTCGGCGACGTGGCCGAGACGAAGGCCATCAAGTCGGTCTTCGGCGACCACGCCTACAAGCTGGCGGTGAGCTCCACCAAGTCGGTGCACGGACATCTGCTGGGCGCCGCCGGAGCCATCGAGGCTGCGGCGTGCGTCCTGGCGCTCGAGCGCGGCCTCCTGCCACCCACGATCAACCTGGACAACCCCGACCCCGAGTGCGACCTCGAC
>DATEGL010000205.1:0-3839 GCA_035280145.1 Candidatus Dormiibacterota bacterium
ACGTCGAGCTGCCGGACGAGGAGCTCGAGAAGATGAAGGTCATCGCCGACCTCTGGACGTTCCTGGAGCAGAAGACCGCCGAGCGGCTGGAGGCGTAGCGGAGATGGCGATCATCACCAACTACCGCACCAGGTCCGACGCCGTGCCGCTTCGCAGCTTCAAGGCCCAGGGCCGTCCGAGCGCCATCGCGGGCGTTGGCGTCTACTCGCCTGAAAAGGTCATCACCAACTTCGACCTCGAACAGATGATGGACACGTCCGACAAGTGGATCACCGAGCGAACGGGCATCCATCGCAGGCACATCGCGGAGCCCGGGACCACAACCTTCGACCTGGCGACGAATGCCGCACGCTCCGCGCTTGACGCAGCCGACATCACCGCCAGGGACCTGGACATGATCCTTGTCGGCACCTCGTCGCCGGACGGTCCTTTTCCGTCCGTGGCGTGCCGGGTGCAGAACGAGCTAGACGCTCCAGGTTCGGTGGCGTGGGACACGCTCGCCGCGTGCACCAGTTTCGTCTACGCGCTGTCCATCGCGGACTCATTCATCGCGTCCGAACGCGCAGACACGGTGCTGGTAATCGGGGCCGAGGTCCTGTCGCGAATGATCGATTACACCAACCGCGGCACGGCCGTCATCTTCGGCGACGGCGCCGGTGCGGCGGTGGTGCGGGCCGCGCCGGAAGGCGCCGGCTTCCTCAGCTGGTGTCTTGGCTCGGACGGTCGCGGCTACGCCCAGGTGACGTGCGGCAACATCGAGAAAGGCGCGTACGCGGCCAAGGACGCGACGCCTTACATCGAGATGGTCGGCCCGGACGTCTTCAAGTTCGCGGTCGACATCTTCATCCGCCAGGCGACGGAGGTCTGCCAGGTGGCGGGGATCGGGCTAGACGAGATCGACCTCTGGGTTCCGCACCAGGCCAACTTCCGCATCATCGACGCCGCCGCGCGGCGCATCGGATTGCCGATCGAACGGGTCGCCATCAACATCGATGAGCATGGCAACACGTCGAGCGCCTCGATCCCGCTGGCGCTGGAGGAGGCGATTCGCAACGGCCGCGTCAAGAGCGGCGACCACGTGCTGCTAGCCGGGTTTGGGTCAGGCCTCACATGGGGCGCAACCCTCATGAAATGGGCCTGATGCGATGACTTGGGCATAGATCTCGCCGGTCCCATCGCCCTTCTGTTCCCCGGCCAGGGGGTGCAGAAGCCCGGCATGGGCAAGAACCTTTACGACCGCTACCCGGCCGCCCGCCGCGTCTTTGAGCGCGCCGAGGACATCCTTCAGATGCCCGTGCGCAAGCTGTGCTTCGAGGGTCCGGTCGAAGAGCTCAACCGCACCGATGTCATCCAGCCATGCGTGATGACCGTCTGCTGGGCGGCCTATGAGGTGTGGCGCGAGAGCTACGGCCTGGAGAACGTCAGCGTCACGGCGGGCCACAGTCTCGGTGAGATCGCCTCGCTCGCCGCGGCGGGTTCGATTCCATGGGAGACCGCCCTGCTGCTGGTCAAGGAGCGGGGCCGCGTGATGGCCGAGGCGGCCGGAGCGCATGTCGGGATGATCGCCATCGTCGGGCTGGATGAGGCGCAGGTCGAGCGCATTCGCCTCGAGGCTTCACGCCACGGCAGGCTGTGGATCGCCAACCGCAATGCGGACGTGCAGTTTGTGCTCTCGGGGGAGATGGACGCCGTGCAGAACGCAGAGCGTCTTGCCGTGGCGGCGGGAGCGCGGCGTGCGCTGATCCTCACCATCCCGTTGGCCGCCCACACGCCGCTGATGGAGGCGGCCGCGAACGCGTTCCGCAAGGCCGTCGACAGGCTGGCTTTGAAGCCGCCTTCGATTCCGATCCTCGCCAATGCTTCCGGCGAGGCGCTCCGCACTGTGACCGCGCTGCAGGAAGAGCTTCGGCTGCAGATGCTTCGCCAGGTCGACTGGGCGCGAACCATGGTCTCGATGCGGGCGATGAAGGTGCGCACTGTGGTCGAGCTGGGACCTGGCCGCGTGCTGGCCAGCCTCGCCGCCAAGCACATCCCCGGCGTCGACACCTGGAACGCTGAGGAATTGTTCGTCGATTTCGCGGGGCCATCGACGGCCACTTCCGTCTAGGTGGGAGAGCTCGACGGCAAGACCGCCCTCGTCACGGGCGGCGGGAAGGGAATCGGGCGCGCCATCAGCCAGGCGCTCGCCGGCATGGGCGCGCGCGTGGTCGTGAACTACCGGTCGGACAGGACGGCGGCAGAGGAGACCGCGGCCGCGCTGCCGAATGCCACCGCGCACCAGGCGGACGTCGGCGACCCGGCGCAGGTCGATGCGATGGTCAAGGCGATCGGCCGCGTCGACGTTCTCGTGAACAACGCCGGTGCGGTGCGCGACAAGCTGCTCATCCAGATGTCGCCGCCGGACTGGGAGGAGCTGATCCGCAACGACCTGCTCTCGGCGTTCGCCACCACCAGGGCTGCCATCATGTCTGGGATGATGCGCGCGCGCTGGGGGCGCATCGTAAACATCACATCGATAGTCGGTCTGATGGGCAACGCCGGGCAGTCCAACTACGCAGCGGCGAAGGCGGGATTGATCGGATTCACGAAGTCGGTGGCGCGTGAATACGGATCGCGCAACATCACCTGCAATGCCGTGGCTCCAGGCTATGTGCGCACGGAGCTGACGACGAAGTCGATGACCGACGAGATGGTGGGCGAGATGTTGAAGCTCACGCCCATCAAGCGTGAAGGACTCGCCGATGAGGTCGCCGCGACGGTTGCGTTCCTCTGCTCGGAGCGTGCGGGCTACATCACGGGCCAGGTGATCGCGGTCGACGGAGGCCTGTCACTCTGATGGCCATCATCGAGCAGCACGAGGACGAGGTGGCGATCCAGGGCGGCCCGTTGCCGGAGATCTTGCTGCCCACGAACTGCCCGGGGTGCGGCATTGCGCTCGAGGTGCAGGACCTTCGCACTCACAACTATGTGTGCAGCAATTGCGGCCATCACTTCCGGCTCGGCGCCGACGTGTGGATCCCGCTGATCGCCGACGACGGCTCGTGGCACGAACGCTGGGCCGACATCCGCTCGCACGACCTTCTCAACTGGACCGTGCCCAAGCGCTATCAGGAGACTGTCGAGACGCTGCTCGACGAAGGTCTCAACGAAGCCGTGCGCACCGGCACGTGCACGCTCGACGGCAACCCGATATGGCTGGCCACGTTCGACTTCGGTTTCGTGGGTGGCACGCTCTCCATCGTCGCCGGCGAACGGCTCGCCCGCGGCATGGAGCAGGCCGCGTCGTCTGGCACGCCGTACATCCTGGTTTCCGCGTCCGGCGGTGCCCGCATGCAGGAAGGCGTCCTCGCACTGATGCAGCTGGCGAAGGTGAACGCGGCCGTCGGGCAGTTGCACTCAGCCGGCGTTCCGTTCTTCTCCGTCCTGACCGATCCCACTTTCGGCGGCACGGCAGCCTCTCTGGCGCTGCTCGCGGACATCAACATCGCGGAGCCCGGTGCGGCCATCGGGTTCACCGGCCCGCGCGTGATCAAGCAGGCCACCTACGCCGACCTGCCACCGGGTTTCCAGAGCGCTGAATTCCAGCTTGCTCATGGGCAGGTCGACATGGTGCTGCCGCGGACCGAGCTGCGGCCCATGCTGGCCCACCTCCTGGAGCTCTACTCGTGAGCGTCTGGGAGATCGTCGAGCTCGCGAGACACCAGGATCGCCCTTACTCGCTCGACTACATCCGCCGTCTGGCGCCTGACTTCATCGAGCTGCACGGTGACCGGCTTTCGGCGGACGATCCGGCGCTCGTCGGCGGCATCGGCACATGGCACGGCCGCACCACGATGTTC
>DATEGL010000206.1:0-4687 GCA_035280145.1 Candidatus Dormiibacterota bacterium
CAGCGGCGACAAGGTGCGAGCGGCCGAGGGCCTGTTCGGCATCTCGTATTACACGATCCCGAAATCACGCCCGACTCTCAGCGGCGGAACTGCCGTCAGCTCGACCGCGGTCGACGAGCACTACTCCACGTACGCGTACGATGCGGCAACAGGCACATACACCAAGACAGAAGAAGGCCACGCCTATCGCGACGCGAGCCTCGGCCAGCCCCTGCGGATGGAGATGGTGATCGTGCTGCACACGAAGGAATGGCTGCTCGACGTCGGCGACGGCCACGGGGCGCACATCCACGACTTCGACCTGGACTCAGGCGGCCGCATCGAGGTCTATTACAAGGGCCAGCAGTACTCGGGCGCGTGGGCGTCAAACGACCGCCAAGGGCCGCTTGTCTTCACGCTCGACAGCGGTCAGTCGGTGACTCTTCCACCCGGTCTGGTCTGGATCGACGTAGTCAGCTAGACGAGAAAGCGGCCGTTCTCCATGATGGCGCGGCCATCGACCGCCACGGTCGCATGCGAAGCGAGCGCGTCAACGTGAGACGGACACGACCAGTCCGCGCCGGTCTCGAACGCGTAAGGATCACCAAAGGCGATGTGCACGCCTGGAAACTTCTCGTCCTGCAGAAAGTTCCCGACGATTCTTGTCAGACCGACGTTGGTGCCGATCGCAAACTCGCCAACGCGACTCGAGTTCGGATGTTGAGTCAGATACTCACGTACCTCCGCCGCCAGGCTCGGGTCAGGCGTGTCAACTGAAACCATCCTCCCCGCTTTGACCACGATCCTGACCGGGGGCGAAAGCATGCCGTACTTGTCCGCGAACCAGTCGCCGAGCTCCTCGGCAGCGATGACGCCGTCCACCGACTGCGGGCATGTGTAGGTCTCGCCCTCAGGCAGGTTGCCCCAGTGACCCTGCTCCCAGTAGCGGCCGTCGCTGGGCACCCACCTCAATGAGGGCGAGAACGTCCCCACCAGGTCGGTGCCGAGCGCGGTCTGCACGGTGATGGTCCGTGCCTGGCGGGCGATGTCGTAGATCTTGTGAGTGACGCGGTAGATCTCCTCGTAATCGGTGGTCATGCCGTCGACCATGAGCAGATCGCTGATCCCGATCATGTGCCCGTGACGGCAGCGAAGCTCATCGGCCAGCAGATCGAGCATGGGTTTGCGAAAGCCGAGCTCGCCTTTGAGACCGATGCCGACGTAAAAGGAGGCGGTCGGCCGAAACCTGAGGAGCTCGTCCGCGAGCCGGCGCGGAAACGACGTGGCCGGTCGCTCGATGTAGTCCTCGAGCGTCCACGCACGAATTGCGGCTCCGGTCTGTTTGGCCTCGTGCTCGATTGCCTCGGCAATCTCCGTCCGGGGCCGGTCGCGCATCATGGCGACCCGATCCTGCGGGCCGATGTTGAGACAGGCGCGGACGGCGTTGCGCGCACCCGGTATCAGGTCGGCGCGAATGGAGGCGTCGCTCACGCCTCCATTATTCGTAACGAAGGGCTTCCGCTGGGGCAACCCGAGAGGCGGCGCGGGCGGGCATGAAGGTCGTGATCAGCGTCGCGAGGTAGGCCGCGACAAGGATTACCCCGATCTCGATGACCGGGACGTGGAAGAGGACAGTTCCAAACGCCTTCTGCACCATGAAGAACCGGTAGGACTCCCACAGCCCGATCAGCGCGCCGATGAGCAGGCCAAGAAGCGCGATGAGGCTGGACTCCATCAAGAATGAGCGCTGCACCAGCGCGCGGCGAAATCCGAGGGCCCGCAGCATTCCGATCTGCTGCCAGCGTTCGACCACCGTGCGCGTGCTGATCACTCCGAGACCCGCGATCCCGACGATCAGGCCCAGGCCCAGGAAGCCGGTGATCAGGTTCAGGAGCGTGAGCGTGCCGTTGATCTGCTGAGCCATCTCATCGGCCACACTGACGGGTTCGAGGGCGTCGCTCGCGAGCAGGCGACCGAGATCCAGGCGCGCCTGGTTGACGTCGACCCCGGGCTTGAGTGCGAAATAGTAGCCGGTCGGCGTCGACGGCCGCACGGCGGCGGAGAGACCGGTCGCAGGTGCCGCCGGATCACTGAAATTGCCGCTCGCCATCGCGGTGTCGACTGACACGTACAGGCCATCCCAGATGGGCCTGGTCATGAAGCCGATCACCGTCACCCGGAAGGGCTTGATCCCGTGGGTCCGCTCGCCGGTGCCGACCTCGAGCTCGAATGGTTGGAAGGTGGCGGCCGTCGGTGAGATTCCGGCGACCGTAGCTAGACCGCCATTCATCGAGTCCAGAGACGAAGTGTCGAGCACCGCGTAGCCGAGATGGTCGCGAACGGCGTCCCACACGGCGCGGTCGGAGGTGAACCCTTCGGCGCGAGGCCCGATCGCGTAGCCGGTCTTTGTGAGATAGCCGCGGTCGACGACGTGCAGGCTGTAACCGCGTCTCACCGCGCCGTTTTCGACCGTTCCGTCGGACTTCACCTGGCGCAGGACCACGCCGCTCAGGTTTTCCCAGCCGACTCCACTGACGTCCCTAGATGCCGCCGGATCATTTGCCACGAGAGAGGCCACGTCGGTTGGGAACGAGGTCCGGTCAGTGCTGTTGAAGTTGAAATCGGGCGTGCCCGCCACCACCTGCCAGTGACCTGATTCAGCGTCCACCTGGCCGAAGTTCTGCACCAGGACGTCTTTGAACACCGACAGGTAGACGACGACGAACGTGACGATGGCAAACATCGCGACAGCCATGCCCGTTCGGAACTTGGTCGACATCGGGTAGGCCATGCTCGTCCTGGTGACCGGCGCCAGCGCCCGCACTCGCCCTGTGAAGAACATGACGCCGCGGATCAGCAGGTCGCTGTTGAACATGATCAGCCAGATCGCGGCGAGCAGCACCATCATCGCCGACAGCACGAACACCTCCGCCCCGCCGTTGTTCTGGTCGAGCTGCAGCGCAGCCGAAATGTGGAGCCGGTCCTCGATCCGGCCAAAGGGCTGACCCCAGAAGACCAGCAGGCCCAGCGCCGCCACGGTGAAGCCGGCCCTCGAAGCGATGACGTTGCGCGCGTGCGCGATCTGCAGGATCCAGCGGACCAGTAGGCCGGTGCCGATGATGACCAGCGACACGCCCGCCGAATAAAGCAGAGTGACGTGGTAGATGGGGCCGTTGGTCCACAGGTTCAAGGCGATGAGACCGATGCCGAAGACGATGGTCAGCGGGCCGCGTCGGAACAGCGACCACCAGAAGGTCCGGATCGCGCCAAAGGTCCCGAACGTGATGCGACCCAGGAACACAAGCGCGTGGCCGCGCGCAAGCTGCTTGATCGCAAACCATGCGACCGCGAAAGGCGTGACGAACAACCTGGCGAGGCTCGCGTCGCGCTGCTCGCTCTCGTCGAGGTCACGAATCGCGGCGACGATGTTGAGCCGGCTGACCCTGTAGGCGGAGAACGCGACCACTACGAAGGTGAGCAGCAAGCCGAGGCAGACCGCGATGACAAGGCTGGTCCACTCGACGTGGAACGTCAGGTGTATGCCCTGGTAGAACCCGTTGAAGATGCTGGACAGCACCTGGATCATCACAGCGCCGACCGCGACGCCCAGCGCCACGCCGATCGCGCTCGCCACCAGCGTGTAGGCCGTGCCTTCGAAAAGAAACATCTGCGTGAGGTGGCGGCGCTTGAGCCCGACGGCGCGGCTCATGCCCATGTCCGCGCGACGCTCCGCGGCGAGCATGACGAAGATCAGGAAGATCAGAAGCACACCGACCGCGATCGAGAAGAAGCTGACGCCGAGCAGGGCACCGGTGATGAAGAGTCCGCCCTGCTGGGCGAAGAAGACGGCGTCGGCCTTGTACTGCGAGAACACATAGAGGTCGAGGCGATCGGTGATCCCGGTCAGGCGCGATAGCTGCGCCGGCGCCAACGACGCGATGCCGCTCGCGAGGTCTTTCTGCAGCGAAGGGTTGCCGACCATCGCCTTGAAAGCAGGTGTGAGCTGCGGGTTGTCGACCTCGACGAACAGCTTCGTGACCGCGTCGCGTGCTGGATCGTCAGCGGGCAGGGCCGCCGCCGCAGCGACCACCGGCGTGCGCACCGACGGATCCGCAAGCAGCGCTTTCAGGTCCGCCGCCGCCGAGCTGTCGACCTGCAGCGCAGCGATGCGGTACTGAAGATCGAGCTGCGCTGCCTGCTGGTCAGTCGGGTTGGCCGCAGCAGCAAGCGAAACCCCGTAAGACATGATTCGGTCGACGAAACGGTTGCCCGCGAGTGCCTTGAACTCGTCGGTGACCGCCGGTGCGCCCAGCTCGACAAGCAGCCGCCGGCTCAGGTCCTTGTCCGGGTCGAGAAACGACGTGGTGTCGTGGATCTTCTGGATCTGGGTCTTGATGCTCGGCTGCCGGAGAAAGGTCCAGAGGTCGGCCGCGGCCTGCGGGTCTGTGAACTCTGCGCTCAGCTGGCGGGAGATCTGCGCTCCCGTGTCGCCGTTGGGGCCGAGGTCGTCGAGGCCTCCCGTGCCGTTGTTGTGTACGAGGACGAGGTTGACGCCGTCGGTGCGGCCCATCGCATCGCGCGCGGAGGCGAGCGGCATGATCACCGACCGCGCGATTGGCCCGTGGTTGGAGATGCTCGGGTTGACCTCGGTGTCGAGAACCCCGCGCACGGTGGCGTGAGTCGGATGTCCGTCGACGTAAAGCTGCAG
>DATEGL010000207.1:0-7136 GCA_035280145.1 Candidatus Dormiibacterota bacterium
CGCTAGTGTACCGGTTGTCACGCCAGTGGCAGCGCCGGGTAGCCATGGCCGGTTTGGATAAGCGCTGAAAGCATCTAAGTGCGAAGCCAACTCCAAGATAAGGTCTCCCACCGGGTTAACCGGGTAAGGGCCCTGGTAGACGACCAGGTTGATAGGCCGCAGGTGTAAGAGGAGCAATCCTTTGAGCTGAGCGGTACTAATAGCCCGAGGGCTTGTTCACCTATAACTCACTCTTCAGCTCACTGAGGAGTGTCGCAACAAAGAAGAAAATGGATCCAGCGCTGAAAGCATGTTGGAGAATCTCGTAGACCTGATTCGGTTGCATCAATGACGGCTGACGTCGAGAACAACGGCGATCTCACCATCGCCATCGTCGTCGCGCGCTTCAACGAGGACGTCACCAGACGCTTGCTCAGGGGCGCTGAGGACGCGTTGCGCCAGCACGGCATTGGCGATCCGGACATTTACTGGGTGCCCGGCGCGCTCGAGCTTCCGGTGACCGCTCTGGCTCTCGCGGAGAAGGGCGGTCACGACGCCATCGTCTGCCTTGCCGCGGTGATTCGCGACGAGACCTTCGCTTTCGAGGTGATCTCGATGCAGACCGCAAGCGGCCTCATGCAGGTCCAGCTAGACACCGGCGTGCCGATCACGTCTGGCGTTCTGACGACCGAAGATCGCGAGCAGGCGCTGGCCCGCTCGGGTCCGAAGAACAACGCCGGTGCCGAGGCGGCAGAGGCGGCCATCGAGACGGCCAACGTTCTGCGTTCGATCCAGGGCTAGCCAAAGCTTGCCAGCGCGAAAGCGCTAGGACCCGATCACCGCCACCGCGACCACGTGCTGCCCGGCCGGCGCAACCACGAAACCGTCCGTCGCCGCGGGTGTGCCGAAATGGCGCGCCTCGCCGAGGCCAACCTTGAACAGCACATTTCGGCCGTCCGTCGGGCCGAGGGCGTACAGAGTCGCACTGGAGTTGTCGATCGCCCAGACCGCGCCCGCGGAAGTGATCGGTGACGCCAGGTCGGGATGTCCCACGAACCAGTTGATCTGGATTGAGGACGCAGTAACGCCGATCGCAAAGAGCCCGTCGGCGCATGGCACATAAACAGTCGTGCCGAGCCACGCCGTGCCGCCCCAGGCGCCGGCGCACACTCGCCTGCTGGCGACCTGGCCGCCTATGCCGCCGAGGTTGTCGATGTTCAGCAGATACGCGACGCCCTCCTTGCCGATCACGAAGGCACGGCCAAGCGAAGGCAGCAGCGCCACGCCCGTCGAGCCCAGGTCGACATCGCCGGCGTCGAGCGCGCCCCAGTTCGACGGCGCGAAGTACGACCGCAGAGACGAAAGGTCGGGCGACAGCTGCAAGACAGAATCGCCGTACGCAAAACGCGACGAAAACGCATTGCCAGTCGCCACGTACACGCTCCCGTCACCGCCGACCGTCACCCCCTGGGCCGCCCAGATCCCCGCACCGCGCCCGGCCGGCACCGCGTAGACGCGTGCGGCACCCCCGACGAGAGGCACGCCGACCACGTATCCGCGGTACTGACCGCAGTCGCCGAACAGACCTCCGAACGGCACGTACACGTAACCCGAGCCGATCGCCAGCGCACTGCGCTGCTGCTGGGCGACGGGCGCCGAACCAACCGGGTCGACGTCCTGCTGTGACGTCACAGCGCCGTCGACCAGGCTCAGCGTGAAGAGAACGTGGTGGTGGCCCGACAGATACGCCACGACGTACAACCTTCCAGTTGCAAGGTCGATCGCCGGCGTGCCCGTGATCCCGCTGACGGGACGGATGTTGCCGCAGGGTAGCGTGGCGGCGGCGACAGGATCTCCCAGGTGCTGCCTCCAGATCGTCGCCCCTGTGAACAGGTCGAGCGCGTAAACGGTGTTGTTTTCGGTGGCGACGATGACGTGGCCGGCGACTATCAACGGCGACGCGTAAACGTCACCGTCCACCGCCACGTTCCACGCGATCCTGGGATCGCTCAGCGCGGGTTCGGCCGGCCCCAGCCCCGATCGCCCAGAGTCTCGGTGGTACTGCGCCCACTCTGTCGACACCGGCGGCGACGGCGTCGCCCCCACAAGCGGAGATCTGGTCGCGACGTGAGAGCTGGAGGAGCTGCATGCGCCGGCGGCCAGGCACCACGCCAGGCCGATCGCCAACCGACGAAGAGTCAAAGACCGAAGAGTCACAGACCCCAGACGAATTTGCGCAAAGGCTTCAGCCGTGCTCGCTCCGGCGCGATCAGCTCGACCCGGCCCTGCATCGCCACGCCCCGGCGTGGCCCCATCGCATCGACCACCATCGCCGCCCGCGGTTCGGCCTGGAGATTGCGAAGCTTCACGCCGTCGACGTCGAAATCCAGCGACCCGTCGTCATTCATCGTGTACATCACCGGCACGACCAGCGGCCATCCCTTTGGCCCCACGGTCGCGAATCGCCCGAGCCTCTGCGAGCGCAGAAACTCGAGCTCGACGTCGCTGAACATCAGCACATCCTAGACTCAATAATTCAAGTGGGGACAACGACCAGGAGCACCATCGGCGACTATGCAATCACTCGTCGCGAGCCCATCGAGCGCCTCGAGGGCGCGTATCTAGAGCTCCAGCACCAGCGCACCGGCGCGCGCCACATCCACATCGAGACGCCCGACGACAACAATGGTTTCGCCGTCTTTTTCCCGACGCCGCCCTCGAATTCGACCGGTGTCGCTCACATCCTCGAGCACGTAGTCCTGGCTGGCTCAGAAAAATTCCCGGTCCGCGACCCGTTCTTCAGCATGACGCGCCGCTCCCTCGCGACATTCATGAACGCGCTCACCGGCTCCGACTGGACCATGTACCTGTTCAGCACTCGCAACGCGAAGGACTACGCAAACCTCCTCGAGGTTTACCTGGACGCGGCGTTTTTCCCGAGGCTCGACGAAGACTCCTTCAAACAGGAAGGCATCCGTTTCGAGTTCGAGAACCCTGAAGACCCGGCGAGCGGTCTCCGCTACAAGGGCGTCGTGTTCAACGAGATGAAGGGCGCTCTCGCCACGGCGGGCGCCGCCATCGATCGCGCCATCGGAAAAACTCTCTTCGCCGGTCTGCCCTACGAATACGTGTCCGGTGGTGACCCGACCGACATTCCCAACCTCACATGGGCGCAGCTCCGGAGCTTCCACGCTCGCTACTACCACCCGAGCAACGCCCGCTTTTACACGTACGGCAATCAATCACTTGACCGAACACTCGATGTGATCGAGGCCCGCGTCCTCGGGCGCTTCGTGAAGATCGACATCGACTCTTCAATCCCGGACGTGACGCGCTTCACCACCCCGCGGTCGGCGGTGGAGCCGTTTCCGGCCACCCCCGGCGAGGACAACTCGCGAAAGGCGCAAGCCCTCACTGCGTGGGTGACCGTGCCGAGCGCCGACTCGTTCAAAACGCTCGCCATGAAGGTCCTCTCCGAGGTCCTGCTGTCCAATGCCGGCAGCCCACTCCGAAAAGCCCTGATCGACTCCGGCCTCGGCAGCGCCCTCGCCGACGGCAGCGGTTTCCACGACGACTTCAAGGAAGCGGTTTTCGGTGCGGGCCTCAAAGGCGTGGTGGCCGAGGACGCAGAGAAGATTCAGGACGTCGTCATCCGGGCCCTCGAGAAGCAGGTCAATCAATCAGTTGATGGATCTCAGGTCGACGCTGCCATCCACCATCTCGAGTTCGAGAAGCGCGAGCGCTCCAACGCCGGCTTCCCATACGCGCTGCGCCTGCTGTTCGCCTCGATGTCCGCCTACAACTACGGCGGCGATCCCTTCAGCGCGCTGAACTTCGACCGCGACCTCGACCATCTCCAGCAGGCGCGGCAAGAAGGACGCTTCTTCGAGAACCTGATCCAGGCGGAGCTTCTCGACAACCCCCATCGCGCGCTCCTGACCGTGGTGCCGGACACCGAGCTCGAGGAGCGCCAGCGCAAGCAGCAGCTCGACAGGCTCGCCGGCATTGAATCGAAGCTCACCGCGGAGGACAAAACACGCATCGTGGCGGACGCCCTCCGCCTGAAGGCAGACCAGGAGGCGAAGCAGGACCTCAGCGTGCTTCCCACCCTCGAGCTCGCCGACATCCCCATGAAGTTCGAGGACGTGACCAGCCACGACGAAACGCTCCACGAAGCATCCGTCCAGTTCTACCCGCAGCCCACGAACGGCATCACCTACCTCGACGTGAGGTGCAGCTTCGAGTCGCTGACCGCCGACCAGAAGGACCTGCTCCCGCTGTTCAGCCGAGTGCTCACCCAGAGTGGGGCCGCCGGCCAGGACTACGTGGAGATCGCCGCGCGCATCGCCGCCAACACGGGAGGCGTCGGCGCCGCGCCCCAGGTCCAGTCGCTCGCAAGCAGGGATGACTACCTGCAGTCCTTCGTCGTGTCTGGACGTGCCCTCGACCGCAACGCGCAGCCCTTCCTCGAGCTGCTCACCGACCTCGTCGCCCGCCTCGAGGTCGAGCCGAAGCGGCTCAAGGAGGTCATCGCCGAGATCAGCACCCGGCTCGAAAGCTCGCTTGCCGGCCTCGGTTTTCAGTTCGCGCTGCTGAGGGCGCATTCGAAGCTGAGCTCGGAAGGTGCCATCAACGACCGCCTGCAGGGCATCGGCATGCTGCACACCATGCGGCGCCTCGCCAGGCTGCAGAACGAGGTCGAGCTCCAGAAGGTCATCGCGCAGCTCGACGCGATAAGACGAGCCCTCTTCAGGCGCAAGGCGCTCCGGATCATCGTCACCTGTGAGGAGGGCATGATCCCCAAGCTCGAAGAGCTGCTCGTGAAGCTTGTGGATGCCCTGCCGGCAGATGGCAGCCCGACAATCCCGGTCAAGCCGGCGGCTGAAACCGTGGCCCCCGAGGCCCGTACCGCCCCCGTGCCGGTCGCGTTCAACGTCAGGATCTTCAAGACCGTCCGCTACACGCACCACGACGCGCCGGCCCTGCTCGTGCTCGCCAACTACCTGCGAGACACGTTCCTGCACCGCGAGCTCAGAGAGAAAGGTGGCGCGTACGGTGGGTACGCGCAGGCCGGCGTCGCCAGCGGGACGTTCTACTTCGGCTCGTACCGCGACCCCAACATCGTCCGCACGTATGACGTCTTCGACCAGGCGACGAGATGGGTCACGGAGCAGCCGATCGATCCTGAATCCTTGAAAGAGGCGATCCTGGGCGCGTGCGGCGACGTCGATCCGCTCGAGTCTCCTGACATCAAAGGCAGGCGGGAGGCGACCAACAGAGCCACCGGTTTCACGAAAGAGCTGCGCGAGCGCTTCAAGCAGCGACTCCTCGACGTGACCGATGACGATATGAGGCGGGTGACCACAACCTATTTGAAGGCCCAACCGGCCGTGCAGACGACGGTTGCCGGCTCCGACCTGATCGAGCAGGCGAGGAAGGAAAGACCCGACCTGTTCGAGCTGGTCGCGCCTGTGTAAAAAGCCGGCACAAACTACACTGGCGCTCGTGAACGAGTTCTGGCGGCACCGGTATTTCTGGCCCGGCGTCCTGATCGTCGTCGGCGTCTATTTCCTGCTGAGCAACCTGGGCTGGATCGACTGGCTGCGGCCCGACATCCTCATACCGGTCCTGATCATCGCCTTCGGTGCCTGGCTGATTCTCCGGCGCTCCGGCAGGGTCTGAACCGTGTACGCACGCAACCCCGGTGTCTTCTGGGGAGTGGTGCTCATCGTGGTCGGAGCCCTGCTCCTGCTCGCCAACACGCACGTCCTCGACAACGTCAACTGGAACTACGTGTGGCCAGTGGCTCTGATCGCGCTGGGTCTGTGGCTGATCGCCTCACGAATTGGCTGGCGCAGCATCACGATCACGGGACGGCCGGCAAAGGCAGAACCCCTGCCCGCCCCGCCACCGGACAAGGCTGAGCCGCCACCACCCAGCTCATGAGCCGGACGTACCGCTACAGAAGCTTCTTCTGGCCGGCGGTCCTGATCCTGGTCGGTGTCGTGGCCCTGCTCGTGAACACCGGCCAGCTCGGTGTGGAGCGCCTCTTCCTGCTGGTCAACCTGTGGCCGCTGATCCTGGTCGTCATCGGCCTGGAGCTCATCGTGCGGCGCACGGTGCACGGCCCGAGCGCCGACATCGCAGCAGCCGTGGTCATCGTCCTGGCCATCGTCGGTTCAGCGGCCTACATCGCCATTGCGCCAGGTCCGTCCGGCAACCGCACGCTCGATGCCTCCGGCGACGTGGCCGGTGCGACCGAAGGATCCGTCGAGATCGACGCCGGCGCGGCGAACATCACAATCAACGCCGGTACAGGGCTGGGAACGAAGCTGTTCCAGGCCCACATCGAGTACTCGGGGTCGAAACCCAACGTGCGCTCTGAAAATGGCGCCGTGACCATCAGCCAGTCGACCAACAGCTTCCTCAACTTCGGGAACCCGCGCTTCGTCCTCAAGCTCGATCTCAACAGCGATCTCCCGTGGAAGCTCGAGGTCAACACCGGGTCGGCCACGAACACGATCAACGCCCAGCACGTGAACGTCACCGGATTGACGCTCAACACGGGCGCGAGCCGGGAAGATATCACCCTCGGCGCACCCAAGGCGATAGTGCCGGTGGAGATCAACTCGGGAGCGGTGACCGCGAACATCCATCGCCCGTCCGGTACTCCCACCTCGGTGTCGGTGTCGGGCGGGGTGGTGAACCTGACGGCCGACGGCAAGTCAAGCCACGCGATCGGCGAGGCGAATTTCGAGACGCCGGGATTTTCTTCGGCGGCCGCCGGTTACCGCGTCCAGATCAATGGCGGGGCCTGCACGGTCCGGCTCGACTCGACGCCAGCGTCAGACTAGCCGCGCGTCCAGCGCGTCGACGCGCGCACGGTAGATCGCCTCGGTCGCCGGCGTAACCGCTCGCCTGAACCCGCGCGCGGCGACCATGAGCATCGTCTCGAGCTCGTCGTCGAGGACCTGCGCGGCCCGCAAGACGTGGATCAGAGCGGCCGCGCGCTCTCCGCCGGCCAGGAACGAATCCTGGCCCGCAGAGAGGCCCGCCATCTCGCCCGCTTCCTGCGTGAGGCGATGGCCGAGGGCGGTGTGCTCCTCGTCGCCGCGGCGCGCGCAGCGCAGCGCGCCTTCGCCGGCGGCCGCGCTGGC
>DATEGL010000208.1:0-18688 GCA_035280145.1 Candidatus Dormiibacterota bacterium
GGAGCGTGTAGAGCCCCTCTGCCTGCCCGAACGCGCCTGTCTGGGAGACGGCGGCCGCGAAGGTGATCGTCGATCCGCTGGAAGGCCCGCTTGAGCCGCCGCAGGCAGCTACCGCCAGCAGCACAGCGACCGGTAACACAACCCGACCAGTCCTCATGTCGTCTCCTCCCCTACATCGCCTTCAAGCGGACTTGAGGCCCGCCCGCAATCCTAGCTTTGGAAACACATCTTCGGCGAACCGGGTGATCACTCCCCCCTCGGCGGTGTTCGGGAGATTGACGACGAAGTACTCGATCCCGAGCTCGGCGTACTCGTGGATCATTTCGGCAACTCGCTCGGCATCGCCGTACCGCGGGTGCCACGAACGCACGAACGACTCGTCCTGGCCGGTCCGGCGGGCGGTGTCGGCAACCACCCTGTCGACCTCCCTGGTGTCGCCGAGCATCGTGTAGAACTCGACCGTCTTCAACACCGAGTCGTAATCCCGGCCCACGGTCTCGCAGTGCTCCCGCAGCACATCGAGCTTGTGGCGAACCATGGCGAGGTCGGCGGTGATGTTGCAGCCGTCGCCATACCGGGCGACGAGCCTCAGCGTCACCTTTTCCCCGCCGCCGCCGATCCAGATCGGGGGGTGCGGCTTCTGCACCGGCTTGGGCTCGTTGATCGCGCCGCGGACTTGGTAGTGATGCCCCTCGAACGTGGCATAGTCGTGCGACCACATCGCTTTGAAAACCTGGAGAGCCTCACGCAGCATGCGCAGCCGCTCCGGGGTTTCAGGGTAGTCGTAGCCATACGCTTCGAACTCGTGCTGAAACCAGCCCGCGCCGATGCCGAGGATCAGCCGCCCGTGGCTCATGACGTCGATGCAGCTGGCCATCTTCGCAAGCAGCGATGGCGGGCGGTAACCATTGCACGTAACCATCTGGCCGAGCCGGATCGTCTTCGTGTCGCGCGCAAGCGCAGCCATCGACGTCCAGCACTCGAAGACGGACTCCAGCTGCCGGGTCGGGACCGTGTGGAAGTGGTCGTACAGGAAGACCGCATCGAAGCCGGCCTGCTCGGCTTCCCGGGCGCAGCCCGAAATCGTCTCGTATTTCTGGATCGGGTCGGGCACGTCCGCCAGGTCCATGCGCCAGCCCTGCGGTAGAAAGACTCCGAACTTCAGGTCCCCACCCAAGCCAATTCGAAGCCTATACCCTGACGGCTGTGACGCTTGTGGCCGAGCCGACGTTTGCCGACGTTCTCGACGCCGCCCGGCAGATCCGGCCCTACCTCGAGCCGACTCCGCTGCGCCGCTACCCAGCCCTGGACCGGCTGATGGGAGCGGAGATCTTCGTCAAGCACGAGAACCACAACCCGACCGGCGCCTTCAAGGTTCGAGGCGGCATCAACCTGATCAGCCGGTTGAGCGATGACGAGCGACGGGCCGGGGTCATCGCGGCGTCGACGGGCAACCACGGCCAGTCCGTCGCCTATGCGGCGCGGCTATTCGGGGTCAGCGCCATCATCTGCGCGCCCTCGGCGGCCAACCCGGTCAAGGTCGAGGCGATGCAGGACCTCGGTGCCGAGGTTGTGCTCGATGGCGAGCGCTACGACGATTCGCGCCTCAACGCGGAGCGCCTCGCGCACGAGTACGGCTACCGCTACATCCACTCGGGCGACGAGCCGCTGCTGATCGCGGGTGTGGGCACCCACACCCTCGAGCTCCTGCAGGAACAGCCGCACATCGACACGGTCATCGTTCCAATCGGTGGCGGTTCGGGAGCCGCCGGCGCCTCGATCGCCGCCAAGGCCGTGAACCCTGAGATCCGGGTCATCGGAGTCCAGTCGGACGCTGCGCAGGCGGCCTACCTCAGCTGGAAGGCCGGCAAGCTCGTCGAGTCACCAAACCGAACGCGAGCCGAAGGACTTTCCACAGCGACCCCGTTCGAGCTGCCGCAGCGGATCATGCGACGGCTGCTCGACGATTTCGTGCTCGTGTCAGATGACGACATCGACGCCGCCACGCGGATCATGATCGAGAAGACCCGCACGCTTGTCGAGGCGGCGGGGGCGGCCGCGGCGGCGGCCGCCCTCAAGCTAGGGGAACAGATTCGCGGTCAGAGGGTCGCGCTTATCTGCAGCGGCGCCAACATCAGTCCGGCGCAGCTGAAAGTCCTCTTCAACGGCTGAACCTCAGGCGCAGCCTGATCAACGTTCGCCGATACAGGCACGCCCACCGGGACTAGAGTTGGTCGCGATGGCGATCGCGAAAGCGCAGCGAGCGGAGCGAGCGGAGAAAGCCAACAAAGACAAGAAGCGCAAGCACAAAGACGGCCAGTGGACAGGCAAGAAAGAGACCCTGTCTAGGAAGGACTACGAGAAGGAGCTCCGCCGGCTGCAGGTCGAGCTGGTCCAGCTGGAAGAGTGGGTCAGGTTCCGCGGACTGCGCATCGTGGCCATCTTCGAGGGGCGCGACACGGCCGGCAAGGGCGGCGTCATCAAGCGCATGACCGCGCTGCTCAACCCCCGGTACGCGCGGGTCGTCGCGCTACCGGCGCCAACCGAGCGCGAGCGGACGCAGTGGTATTTCCAGCGCTATGTGGCGCACCTACCATCGGCCGGCGAGATCGTGTTCTTCGATCGCAGCTGGTACAACCGCGCGGGTGTCGAGCGCGTCATGGGCTTCTGCACCGACGAGGAATACGAGGACTTCATGCGCACTTGCCCGCAGTTCGAGCGGATGTTGGTCCGGTCCGGGATCATCCTCGTCAAGTACTGGCTCTCGGTGAGCGACGAGGAACAGGAGCGGCGCTTCCTTGGCCGCATCAACGACCCGAGCAAGCGGTGGAAGCTGAGCCCGATGGACCTGCAGGCGCGCGCTCGCTGGGTCGATTACTCGGAGGCGAAGGACCAGATGTTTGCCTTCACGGACATCCCGGACGCGCCCTGGTATGTCGTCGAAACGGACAACAAGCGAGCCGCGCACCTCAATCTCATGAGCCACTTCCTGAACCTGATACCGCACGAAGAGGTGCCGCACGAGGACATCAGGCTGCCGGCCCGCCAGAAGCGCAGCTACACGCGACCGCCGAAGAGCGCGCAGCGCATGGTGCCGATCAAGTTCGAGGTGAAGTGAGATGAACGTGAGAGATCTCCCGCCCGGTCGACTGCTCGCCGTCGATCCGGAGACGCACCTTGAAGAGGTGGCGCGCAAGATGCGGCTCGAGGATTCAGACTCCGTCGCCGTGATGTCCGAAGCCCGGCTCGTGGGCATCATCACCGAGCGAGACCTCGTGCGCGCGATTGCCGACGGCGTGAATCCCAAAAAGGCAACGGCCGGCATGATCATGACTCCCAATCCGGCCACCGTAAGTGCAGACGAAGACGTGAACGTCGTGGCCTTGCGCATGGTGCGTCTCGGCATCCGCCACCTGCCTGTCGTCGACGAGGACGGCGCGCCGATCGGTCTTATGTCCGCGCGTAACCTCGTGGCGGTTCTCGACAAAGCCGGAACCTAGGTCCGGATGATCGACGACCCTGTCCTCGTCGAGGATTGGCACCCGGTCGCCCGGGTCGAGGATCTCGCCAACGGCGGCCCCATCGGAGTGCGGCTGCTCGGAGAGGACATTGTGGTTTGGCGCGCCGGAAACGAGTTCCACGCGTGGCGCGACCTGTGCGTGCATCGGGGGACGCGACTGTCGCTGGGCCACGTCATCGACGGGACGCGTCTCGAGTGCCCTTATCACGGATGGACGTATGCATCAGATGGCTGCTGCGTCCTGATGCCCGCCCACCCGGAACAGAAGCCGCCGGCGAAGGCCCACGTCGTGACGTATCGAGCGCGTGCTGCGCATGGCGTCGTCTGGGCGACTCTCGGCGCGGGCGGTACTTCGATCCCGACCTTCCAGTTGATGGAGGATCAAAGGCATCGGCTGCTGCAGGCGGGTCCTTATCGCGTTCGCGCGAGCGGGCCACGGGTGGTCGAGAACTTCCTCGACATCGGCCACTTCCCGTTCGTCCACGAAGGGATCCTGGGTGACCGCGCCCGGCCCGAGATTGCCGACTACGAGGCGGTGGAAGAGGCCGGCGGAGTTGTGGCCACCGGCGTCAAGGTCTACCAGCCCGACCCCTACGGAACCGGCGAGGGCTCAACAGTCACCTACACCTATCGGGTGCACCGGCCGCTTGTGGCTTCCTTCATCAAGCACGGAGAACACTCCTTCGGCATGTTGCTGGCGGTGACGCCGCACGACGCCGTCGACAGCACGGCCTGGATGTGGATGGCGATGGACTACGAGCCTACCCACGAGATGGTCGAGTTCCAGAACCGCATCTTCGCCCAGGACCGCCCGATTCTCGAGTCTCAGCGTCCTGAGCTGCTTCCGCTAGATCTGCAGGCTGAGCTCCACCTCCGTAGTGACCGCACCGCGATCGCCTACAGGAGGTGGTTGCGCCGGCTCGGGGTTCGAACCGGCGCGCACTGAATGGCTTAACGGGGGTTAAGCAAGCCGATGCGGTGCCAAAATGCTCCGCACCACGAAGAAAAGGCCCTCCACCCTGGTCTCCCTTGTCCGCTTTGGGCTGCTTGCCCTCGTGCCGGTCGTCGCCCTCGGAATCGTGCTGGCACGCGTGATCAACGCGGACGTCCAGCAGCGCTACCTCGACTCGTCGGAAACGAGCGCCAAGTTGATCGCCCAGGTTGGAATCCAGCCTCTGCTCACGTCTCAGCAGCTCTCCGGAGGCGGCCTCAACGCCGCCGAGGTCGGTCAGCTCGAGGCAAGGCTTCAGGGCGCCGAGGTAAGCGACGAGGTGGTGCGCATCAAGGTGTGGAATCCAGGGGGCACCATCGTCTACTCAGACAACCACGCCCTGATCGGTAGGACGTTTCCGATCGATGACGACCTCGGCGATGCGCTGAAAGGAACGTCGAAGGCAAGCATCACCGACGGACACGACGAAGAAAACTCCGGCGACAACCTGCAAGGCCCGCTCGTCCAGGTGTACGTGCCGCTGCGCTTCAGTGCGGGTTCGGCAACGAGCGGAGCATTCGAGCTGTACCTTCCTTACGCACCGGTGCAGGCGGCCATCGACCACGAATCGAGGCAGCTGTATGTGCTCCTCGCGGTCGGCCTGACTCTCTTTTACGCGTCGATGTTCCCCGTCGCCCTGATCGCCGACCGCTGGCGCAAACGCGCCGAAACGACGGCGATGGCCAACCTCGCGGTGCTGGAGCGGCTGAACAGGATGAAGAGCGAGTTCCTGGTCAGGATCAGCCATCAGTTCCGGACGTCCCTGGTTGGCATCGAGGGATTCAGCGAGGTGATCAGGGACGCCGACCGTCTCGACCTGGACGAGGTCAAGGCATTCGCGAACGACATTTACAACGACGCGGAACGGCTCCAGCAGGCCTTCACCGAGATGGTCGAGCTCGACGAGATGGAGTCCGGCCGCACCGCGCTCGAGATGACCCGGACCAACCTCAATCAGTTGATCTCCGGCGTCGTGGACAAGGCGCGGATCGACAACCCTGGGCGCACGATCCTGACGATTCTCGGCCCATCTCTTCCCGATGTGTCATGTGACTCCAACCGCATCACTCAGGTGGTCGCCAACCTGCTCGACAACGCCGTCAAGTATTCCCGACGCGGCGCTGAAGTCGCTGTGGCCGCGGGCCAGGATGGCGACGTCGTCAAGGTGACCGTGACCGATCACGGCCCTGGGATGCCGCCCGACTTTGACCAGACGCTCTTTGTGGGCCGGTCGAACGGCAGCGGTGGAACCGGTCTCGGCCTTCCGATCGCGCGCCAGATCATCGAGATGCACGGCGGAAAGATCTGGTTCGACAGCCGTATCGGCCAGGGATCCGAGTTCCACTTCACGCTGCCGCTCAAGTTGCGGCCCACGACAGGCATGAAGGCGGTCGCTCACTCCGCCTGAAGCACCTCGGTTATGCGCGATCGAGCCGCCCACTGGGCCGGCAAGAGCGCGCCCAGCATTGCGATCACGATTCCGGCCGCGGCCAGGCTCGCCAGCAGGCTGCCGTCGAAGACGTGGAAGAAGACGTCGGGCACGCCGGTCGAAGTTGCGATCTGGCCCATCACGGTGACGATGTACCGGTGCAGTGCGATCCCCGACGGGATGCCGACCGCTGCGCCGAGGATTCCCAGCATGGCGACCGACGCCAGCACCATCGAAACGACCTGACGCGGGGTCATGCCCACCGCTTTCAAGATCGCGAAGTCGCGCGCTTTCTCGCGCGTGTTGAGAACGACCGTGTTGAACACGCCCGACACCGCGATGAGACCGAGGACTAACGCGAGGCCCGCCAGCACACTGTTGATAAGGAGGAATGCAGTGTCGACGCCGTTCTCGCGATTCAGGCGGGTGCTTATTCCATTGCCGGGCGCCTCGATCGAGCGTGCATACGCGACGACGTCGGTGCCAGGGCGAAGCTGAACCTCGTAGTTCCAGACCGTGAGCTGGCCAGGCAGCGAGTCGAAGCTCGTACGGAGCAAGACGTCGTCGCCCTGCTGGTCGAAGATCTCACCGACCAGCCTCAGAGTCACCGGCTGTCCGTAGAAGGACCCGGCGATGGTGTCCCCAACGTGGTGACCGGTCCGAATGAAGAACGCGGTGGGCGCGACCGCTTCGCCAGGTGCGCCGAACCAACGCCCCCGAATGAGCACGTAGCCGATCCAGGACGAATCACCGCTGTATGCGAACACGGGCACTTTCTCCCCGGCCCCGGCCACGTCGAGGTCGGCGTGGCCGACGCCCACATAGCGCGCGGTTCCTGGCATGCCCGCGATGAGCGCTGTGGCCTGTTCTTCGGTGAGGCCACCGGACGCATCCTTGCCCACCGATTCCCGGTAGACCTGGACCTGGACCTGCTGGTCGCGAGTGAGAGCCGATGCCACCAGCCCGAGCGAGAGGTGCAGCCCGGCGGCGAACGTCACGGTGGCGACCCCGATCACCACGGCGAGGATGGTCATCGCCGACCGCGCGGGTTTGGCCATGGAGTCGCCCAAACCGAGAGTCAGCGATCGTGGCAGGGGCATCGCGCCGGTCAGTCGGGCCTGGCTGGACCCACTGTCGCCGGTGGGTGAGCTGCCCGACGCGATCGCCGAAGCGGCGCTCTGGCGGCCCGCGCGCAGTGAGGCGAGGATGGTCGTCGCGACGACGACCAGCAAGATGGCGCCAAGTCCCAGCGCGTCAGGTCCCGGAGCGAAACCAAACGTCCGGGGCAGCCCGAATGCGTGAGCAGTGTCGTCGAGAAACGGCTGGCTGAGCACGACACCCGCCGGCAGTCCCACCAGGCAGCCGGCGCCTGCCGGAATCAGCATCCGGCCGGCGAAGGTCGCGACAACCTGAGCTGGCGTAAAGCCGACCGACTTCATGATCCCTATCTCGCGTGTGCCGGCGATCACGGCCCCGCCGACCAGGTTGGCGATGATCAGCGCCGAAGCCAGCAGCGCGAACGCGCTGAACGCCAGCAGGAACGGAATCATCACGGCCGTCGTGCGGTCGGCGTTGAGCTTGGCGTCGAGGTAGTTCGACGTGTCGGCGACGGCGTCAGTCGGGACACTGGCGGAAATCGCGGTCACCGCCGCAGCGATATCGGCTGCCGTCGAGGCGTGCTTGAGCCGGTAGGCCATCAGGTACTGGGCCGGCGGCAGGTTAGGCGAGACCGTCGCCGGCAGCTGGCTCGGTTCAACCCACGCCGCCGCGTCGTTGCCCAGGGCCACGGCGATGCCGACCACTGCCAGCGAAGGCAAGGTGGAGTCGCTCCCTGCTTGAAGCGTATCGCCCACACGCAGGCCGGTCTCGTCCGCCAGCTGTCGGGATAGAACCACCTCGCCATCGCGCTGCACCCACCGCCCGGAGTCGAGGGACAAGCGCGCGACAGGACCGTCCGGTCGCTGCCTGCCCTCTACCGGGATGACCCGCACGCGGCCGCCCGAGATGGTGATCGATGCCGGCAGCACTCGCCACGGCCCGTTAGAGGCGCTGATCTCGGGAAGGCCGGCGGTCGCGCGAACCTGGGCCTCGCTGACATTCGTCGCGTCGAAAGTCACGTAGAGGTGAGCGCCCTGCGTTGCCTCGAAGGCGCGGTCGAACGGTGCATCGGTCTCGACGAGCAGCGTCAGCGCCAGGGTCGCAGTCACGCAAGAGAGGAAGACAACGAAACCGACGATCGTGGTCTGCAGCTTGTGACGCCGGACATCCGCGAGCGTTTTGCGCAGGACGGTGCTCACTGGACCGCACCGTCGACGAGCCGGATGATGCGAGTCGCGTTCGCCTCGGCGAGCCGTTCGTCGTGAGTGACCAGCACGATCGTCTGGCCGGCGTGGTTGAGGGCGGCGAGGATCTGCATCACCTCCTCCCCGTTGTGCGAGTCGAGCGCGCCGGTGGGCTCATCCGCCAGGAGCAGAGCCGGATTGTTGACGAGCGCGCGCGCGATGGCGACGCGCTGACGCTCGCCGCCGCTCATCCGCATTGGGTACTGGTTGCTCAGTGGTGCGATGCCGAGGCGTTCGAGCAGGTCGTGCGCACGCCGGCGGGCCTCACTCCTCTTGACGCCGGAGAGCTGCGCCGGAACCATGACGTTGTCGATCGCCGACAGGTTGTTCAAGAGGTTGAAGAACTGGAAGACGATTCCGACCTGGGCCCGGCGAAAGCGCGCCAGGCCCGCCTCGCTGAGGCGCCCGAGGTCATGGCCGGCGACACAGACCGTGCCGGAGGAGGGCCGGTCGAGACCGCCGATGACGTTGAGCAGGGTCGACTTGCCGCTCCCTGAAGGCCCCATGACGCAGGCGGCCTGGCCGGCAGGGATGACCAGCGAAACCGAGTCGAGGGCCGCCAGCTCCTGGTGGCCGTTGTAGACCTTACGAACGTCGCGGAGCTCGATGAGTGGTGTCATGAGACCAGCGTGTCGCCGCGCCGCATCGTTGTCGTCAAACCGGCGTCTGAATTCGTCTCCAACTTTCGGTTGATGTGATGGCGAGCTTCGCGGACTAGAGTCGGCTGGTGGGACGAATCCGACTCTTCGCTCGATCGCTTCAGATCAGCTGGATCGACCTCGCGCTCGCGGCCGGGCTGAGTGCGCTCGCGATCGCCCTGGGCCCGGGTCAGGACTCCGAAAGCTTCTCGCCGGCGGTCCTGCTGTGCACTGTGCCGCTGCTCGTGCGCCGGCGCTGGCCCATCCCCGTCCTGATCGTCGCGCTGGCCGGGTTCAGCATCGCGGGCAACGCGACCAACCTGGCGGCCCTTGTCGGCGGCCTCATCGCGACGCTGTCGGTCGGCCTGGACAGCCGGCATCCGATTCTGGGCCTGGTTGCAGTCGCCGGTGTTGCGACAGGCATCGCGCTCGAGTTCGGCCGCGGATCGCAGACCCAGCTGCCCATTCCTGCGGCCCTGACACCGTTTCTTTTGATCGGCTCGGCATTTCTCGCCGGCCGGGCGATCGCAAGCGCGCAGAGTCGGGCGCATCAACTCGAGCGGGAGCGTGAAGACGCCATCAAGGACGCGGCGGAGGCCGAACGCCGTCACATCGCCCGCGAGCTGCACGACGTCATTGCGCACAGCGTCGGCGTGATGGTCGTGCAGGCCGGTGCGGCGCGCAAGGTGCTGAGCGAAAGACCTGATGCGGCGCGCGAATCGCTGCTTGCGGTCGAAGCAAGCGGCCATGAGGCGATGGCGGAGCTTCGCCGTCTCCTTGGCGTGTTGAACGAAAACAGGGAAGCCGCACCCCTGGCTCCTCAGTCTGGGATCGGCAAGCTCGACTCGCTGGTCGCGCGCGTCCGCGAGGCGGGACTGCCTGTTGAGCTGCGCATCGAGGGCGAAGGGCGTCCGCTTCCGCCAGGCATCGATGTCGCCGCCTATCGCATCGTTCAGGAGGCGCTCACCAACGCCATGAAGTACGCGGGCGGGGCGTCGACCCGCGCGATCATTCGATTCTCGACCGACGCGGTCGACATCGACGTCGAGGACGACGGCACACTGCACTCTCCCGCTGAGGGCATCGGGCGCGGGCTTACCGGCATGCGGGAGCGGGTCGCTCTGTTCGGCGGCACGATCGACGCCGGGCGCCGCGAGGAGGGCGGCTACGCGGTGCGCGCGCATCTCCCGATCGAACAGGTCGATTGAGCACCCGAATCCTCATCGTCGACGATCAGGCGCTGGTCCGGGCCGGGTTCCGATTGGTCCTCGAATCAGAGGCCGACTTCGAGGTGGTGGGCGAAGCTGCCGACGGCGAAGACGCGGTGGCAGCGGCCAGGCGGCTTCATCCAGACGTGGTGCTGATGGACGTGCGCATGCCGAAGATGGACGGGCTCGAGGCGGCACGCCGCATCCTCGACGGCGGCCGCGACGATTGCCGGATCGTGATGCTCACAACGTTCGACCTGGACGAATACGTCTACGCCTCGCTGCGAGCCGGCGCCTGCGGGTTCCTGCTCAAGGACGTGACCCCGGAACAGCTCATCGCCGCCGTCCGGCTGGTCAAAGCGGGCGATGCGCTGCTGGCGCCGTCGATCACGCGACGGCTGATCGCGCGGTACGCCGTGCGCCGGCCGGGCCGCGAGTTCGAGTCACTTACCGACCGGGAGGTCGAGGTCTTACGCCTGATGGCCCGTGGCTTCGGCAACCAGGAGATCGCCACGAAGCTCTTCGTCAGCGAGGCCACAGTGAAGACCCACGTCAATCACATCCTCGACAAGCTCGGCGTCACGAATCGCGTGCAGGCAGTAGTCGCCGCCTACGAATCCGGACTGGTCACGCTAGGCGGCTGACCCAGTCCCTGATCGCCGGCACCAACTGGGGTGCCAGGCCAGGGGACTTGCGATCGTCGGCGTCCAGTCCTGTCGGATTGACGAGCAGGCCGTGGCCGGTCGGAAGAGGCTGGACCGTGAAGTTCGCTTTGTGCATCGCGGTGAGAATTTCGACGCACACCGCCATCGGGACTGTGCGGTCGTTCGACCCAAGCAGCCAGAGCGCCGGTCCTGACAGCGCACGCAGGGCCGGCGCCGGATCGTAGCCCGAGTGATTCGCCCGCACGGCGGTGAGCATCTCATCGGTTGTCTCGGAGGGCATCGAGGCGCCGTTGCCGCTGAAGCTTGCCCAGAGGTCGGTCTGGTCAACGGTCGTCGCGGGAGCTGAGGCGAGAACAGCGAATGCCGCGCCGGGATGCGTCTGCATCGCGAGTGGCACCGTCCAACCGCCTTGACTACCGCCATGAAAGCCGACCCGCGTCGGATCCACACCCGGCCAGCGGGCCAGAAAGTCGCGCGCCGAAGCCGCGTCGCCGGCGTAGATTCTCAGCGCGTCTTCGGTTGGGAACTCGCCTGGATATGTTCCAGTCGAGGCGCCGTTGCCTCGTTTGTCGTACGTCAGCACAGCCATGCCCAGGCTCGCGTACAGGCCGACCCAGAAGTCGTAGAAGAATCGCTGGCCTCGTTCGGCGCCATGGACGATGACGATCCCGCGGTGCGGACCGGCGCCAGGCGGCTCGGTGATCGTTCCGACAAGCTGTGCTCCCGCCGCCGGGATCGTGACGTCCGTCTGCCTGTACGCGATCCGGTGAGCAGCTCGCCTCTGCGTGCCGGCGGAGATTTGCAGCTCGGCACTGTGAAACACCAGGTCTGCGAACTTCGGCAGCGGCTTCTCGAAGCCTTGCCCAATCGTGAAATGGCCTGCCTCGCCTGACGCATAGAGCGTCCGGTACGTGCCGTCCTGCAAGTCCGCGAACCATCCCAGCCGGGCAATCACGATGATGTCGCCATGGTCGGTCGAGTAGCTGCCGTAGTACGGCAAGACCGCGTCCTGCGTAGCTGCCACAGGCGCCTCGACCTTGATCGGCGCCGGAGCCGTTGCGCACGCGCAGACAAGCGGGACCATCAGAGCCGCGGCCACCCCAGCTCGCACCTAGGGACATTAGCACGAATCCGTGGCATTTACCACGGAACCGTGGCAACGGCGATAGAGTATCCGCAGTGAAGCAGCGTGACGACGTCTCGCTACTGTTCGATTTCTTTGTCGCCGCTCAGCGCCTGCGGCGAGTGCTCTCAGATGGCCTCGCCCCGTCGGGAATGCGGCCAGACGAGTACGCCGTCTACAGCCTGCTGTTCGAGAAGGGTTCGCTGACCGCGACCGAGATGGCGGAATCGCTTGGCATGCCGCTCACCACCGTTCTCGATTACTTGAAAGCGATGACCGCGGCGGACCACCTGGTTCGGACCGCGCATCCGTTTGACGGCCGAGCGCTCCAGTTGAATCTCAACCGCTCCGGAATCGCCGCCCATAAACGCGCGAACGCCCACTGGGAGATCGTGCGCAGGCAAATCGAGGACGGGTTGCCGATGCCGGCAGCGCGAGTCAGGCGCGCGCTTCAGGCCCTTGGCGACTCGGCGGAGCGCGCTATGCGTCCACCGGAGCGACTTTCACGCCCTTCCAGAATGCGATCCGGTCCGTGACCACCTCGGCCGCCTTGCTCGGCTCGGGGTAGTACCACGCTGCGTCCTTGTTGACATCGGCGCCCACCACCACGTCGTAGTAGCTGGCGACACCTTTCCAGTGGCAGGTCGTGTGGGTGCTGCTCGGGCGTAGGTGATCGGACTTGACATCCGCAACAGGAAAGTACTGGTTTCCCTCCACCACCGCGGTGTCGGAGCTCTCGGCGATCACCGTTCCGTTCCAGGTCGCACGGTATTGCTTGCCCATCACAAGTTCAAATCGGAGTCAGGCCGCGGCTGTTCCATCGGCTACGTGCTTCACGTGATCAGCCGAACTGGCAGTCGACGATCACCTTATTGAGGGTGCGCTCGAGTGCGGCCAGCTCGCGGTCATCGAGCCGGGCAAGAAAATACTTCGCCACCCCGCGGAGGTGCACTGGGGTCACCTCTTGCAGGCGGTTCAACCCCGCTTCGGTGAGGCTCACGGCGACTCCCCGCCCATCCCCCACCGCCCCGCCGCGGCGAACCAGGCCTTCGGTCTCCAGCCGGTCGATCCGCCTTGTCAGGCCGGAGCGCGAGCTGTACGCCCGGTCGGCGAGCTCCGTCATCCTCAGCTGGCCGCCCGCGTTGGCGAGCTGGGCGAGCACATCGAAGTCCCCCAGCGTCAGTCCTGTCTCCTCTGCGATCTCGACCTCGAGCCTGCGGACAAGCGTGGCGTGGGCCCGAAGGAGCGACTCCCAGGCCTTCATTCCGCGCCGGCCAGGCACCGCCTGGCGCACGAGCCGATCCATCATCCTTGCCGGCATGACGTCGGACGTCGCTTGCGATCGCAAATGAATCCCTCGTACAGTCCTTGCACTTGCAACTATAAGGAGACGGCATGAGCGGAACGTGCGGCCACCTCGACCACATCAAGGACGTCGCGCCCTCTGGTCCGGGCTGCGTCGAATGTGTCGCCATGGGCAAGCACAACTGGGTCCACCTGCGCGTCTGCCAGGAGTGCGGACACGTCGGCTGCTGTGACAACTCGCCCGGCAAGCACGCGTCCAAGCACGGCCGGGCCACGGGCCACCCGATCATCCGGTCGTATGAGCCGGGCGAGGACTGGTACTACTGCTACGTCGACGACATCGCATTCGAGCTCGAAGGGGCGCCACCTGCTCCGCATCATCCGTAGCAGGTCCAACGACTAGCGACGAAGCCGTTGTCGTCCTCTTCCCTGGAGCGTCGCAGACGTTCCTGACGCTCAGCCCTTGAACCAGGCGATCGTCTGAGCGATCGCCTGGTCGATGGGTGTCGGTTCGGCCCCGAAGGCACGCGCAAACTTGCCGTGGTCGACGACCCACGCCCGCTCCGACTGATACATCGTCTCCTTGACCGCGGCCATCGGGGGGACAAACAACCCGAGCAAATCTATGAGCAAACGCGGGGCAACGGTCAGCCTGGACGGCGCGCCCAGCTGGGCGTAAACCATCTCGATGAATCGACGGGTCGTGACCGTATCGGCGTTCGGGATGTGCCACACCTGGCCCAATGCCTCGTCCCGCTGTCCCAGCGTGACCAGTCCGGCGGCGAAGTCGTCGATGAAGGTATATGTGTGCGGGACATCCGCGCTGCCCACCACCTGCGCCGGTCTGCCGGCGATCGCGCGCCCGAAGATCGAATCACCCGCTTTTGAGAGGCGCGCGAACGGCCCGTAGAAATCAGACCCCCTCCCGATGGTCGCCCGCACCTTGCCCGACGCGTGGGCGTTCATCAACGTCGTGGCGACCTCGGCTCGCGTTCGCGTGTTAGGGCCAACAGGCCGGTAAGGAAGGTCCTCGCGTATCGGCCCATCGACGATCCCGTACGCGTACAGGTTGTCTCCGTAGACGAGCCTGGCCTGAACGCCGGCCGCGCCTTCGATGATCCCGTTCATCAGCGGCGGCAAGAACTGCGCCCAGCGTCCGTAGGGGCCTGTGGCGCAGTGATAAACGACGGCCGCTCCATCGCACGCGCGCATCGCGTCTGCCGGATCGGTGGCATCGGCCGCCATCACCTCGGCCCCTCCGGGAGCAGGTGCCTTGCCACTGCGATTGACGAGCCGAACGTGTTCGCCTGCAGCGACGAGGCGGCGGGCAACGGCCAGCCCAAGCTGGCCGGCGCCGAAGACGACGTTGGCAGCCATCGCTCTTCGGGAGAATACCCTCATGACCTTTGCCGGCCTCTCCGCGTCGGTCGGCAGTTGATCAGGGTCTGCGTGGCGGGCGTCACTGGTTGGGCCGGTGGACCGGTGGCCAGAGCAATCGCGGCAGCTTCTGATCTCGACCTGGTGTCGGGCGTCTCGCGTTCATCCGCCGGACGAAGCCTGTCCGAGACGCTGGACGTCGAGAGCGCCGGCGGCGCCGTGTTTGGCTCCGTCGAGGCGGCCCTCGAGGCGGTAAGGACGGACGTGCTGGTCGACTTCACTTCGGCAGAGACCGTGAAAGAGAACGTGATAACCGCCGTGCAGCGCGGGGTGCACGTCGTCAACGGGTCGAGCGGGCTGACCGCCGACGACTATGCGGAGATCGAGCGGCTCGCAACAGAGCATCGCGTCTGCGTCGTGGCGATGGCCAACGCTTCCATCATTGCGGCTCTCCTCCAGCGCTTCGCTGTGGAAGCGGCGGCGCAGCTGCCTTCGTGGGAGATCATCGACTACGCATCCGCGACCAAGATCGACGTACCCAGCGGGACGTCCCGCCAGCTGGCGGAACGGCTCGGCCGGGTCCGACCGCCGGCGGGACCGCGGCCGGTCGATGAGCTCATCGGTCCGCCAGAGGCTCGCGGCGCCCGGATTGCCGGCTCGCAGATTCACTCGCTCCGCCTGCCCAGTTACTCGGTTTCGACCGAAGTGATCTTTGCTCAGGCCGGCGAGCGATTGATGATCCGGCATGAGGCTGGCGAGAGCCCCGAGCCCTACGTCGGAGGAGCGCTCCTCGCCATCCGCAGCGTTGTTCATCGTACGGGCCTAGTCCCCAGCCTCGATTCGCTGCTGTTTCCCTAGGGCCCGAAAGTACGACCTGGTCTCGGCCAATGTCCTGATGTGTACGCGCGGTAGCGGCGGTTACGTTGACTGCATGAAATGGAGGTGCAAGTGAGAAAAACCGCGGTGGCCGTCGGTGTCCTGTTCTGGGCCAGCAATCTTGTTACGCTCGTCGGCAGCGTCGTCTCGGGGCCGATACCAAGCGCCCACGATGCGCTGACGAGCATGTACCCGCACTCGACGCAGTGGATCGTCGGCACCCTTATCACGCATGTCAACGACGCCGCGATCATCGCGTACGCGGTGCTGCTGTTTCCCGTCCTGAAGAGCTACGGCGAGGGGCTGGCTCTTGGATACGTCGCGTTCAAAGCGCTCGAGGCAACCATGCTGGTGGTCGGCGCCGCGACGCTGCTGTCGCTGATCACGCTGAGCCAGAGATACCTGGCGACGGGCGGCGGCGATACGTCGTACTTCCCAGTGTCAGCTGACGTCGCTCTGGCGCAGCAGTTCTGGGCCGGCCGCCTCGGGACGCTTTCGTACCTGGTGGCAACTCCGATCCTCAACTACCTTCTGTACCGCTCGCAGCTGGTGCCGCGCTTCATCTCCGTTTGGGGTTTCATCGCGGTCGTGCTTCTCGCGACGGGTCTGGCGATCGGCGTTGGTGATCCCACGCGAGGCTTTCAGCCGAGTCAGCTGCTGGTGATCCCGATCATCCTCTGGGAGCTGCTCTTTGCCACCTGGCTGATCGTTCGGGGTTTCAATCCCGAAGCCGTGCATCATGAGCGGGACTAGGAGAAAGGTCCCGGTGATTTCGGGCTCAACCCCAGGTAGGCTCACTGCGGACGGGCCGCCGGGGCCGAGGTCGGTGGTAAGGCGACGACCGAACCGGGACCTGGGAGGGGGCGGTCCGTCCTCCGTCTTCGGTCAGTACAGCGCGGACGCCAGGCGCGCGCGCGACGTGGACGCCAGCGGATCGTCCAGACCGAGCTGATCGAGGATGCCCACCACCACGCGGCGGATGTCATCGCGCTCCGGCCGTGATGGCTTGATCCGCGAGATCAGGATGTCCAGCGCGCGATCGTTGTGCCCGGCGTCCATCGCCGCGAACGCGTCGGTCAGGTCTGCGGCTGCAGCCATCTCGAGCCGGATCCGAGCGGCGAGACCGTCCGCGGCAAAGCTCCCATGCACGGCGCTGAGGACTTCCAGTGCATCTTCGAGCTGCGCGCGCCGGTGCAGGATCTGGGCCAGCGGGATGGCAGCGTCAGGCCGGCCCGGCTCGAGCTCCAGTGCCTGGCGCAATGAAGTTTCGTCACCTTGCTGTGCAAGGAGCTCTGCCCGCGAAGGCACCAATGAATCGAGAAACCGCGAGACCATCGACGCGGGCTGCGCGCCGACAAACTCGGCGACCACGCGGCCGTCGCGGAAGGCTTTGACCGCCGGTATGCCTTGAATCCCGAAAGCCGCCGAGATCGCCGGGTTCGCGTCCGTGTCGAGCTTGACCAGCTCCACCGCCCCGTCGCGGCGCGCGACCTCGCGTTCGAGGATCGGTCCTAGCGTTCGGCACGGCGCACACCAGGCGGCCCAGAAGTCGACTACCACCGGCACCGAGTGCGAGCGCTCCACAACCTCCTGCTGAAAGGTGGCTTCGGTGACGTCCACGAGCAGAGAGTACCGACCGACTCGGCGCGACTGCTAAATCCTGGCGATGTTCAGGATCACGTTCCCCGTTTTCTGCTCACTCTCGACGTAGCGGGCCGCTTCCACCACCTCGTCCATTGGGTAGGTCCGATCGACAACCGCGTGGTACTTCCCCGCCTCGATCAAGCTCTTGAACATCTGCACGTCCTGTTTCGTCGCTCGCGGCGGTAAGGAGAAGATCACTCTTCTCGTCCCGGTGCGGGGCGTCCAGTAATTAAGGAAGAGGTTGCGGAAGTGATCCGTCGCCAGAAAGCGCCCCCCTGGCTTGAGCGAATCCTTGCTCCTTACGTATGAGTGCTTGGCCACCGCGTCCATGATCACGTCGTACTGCAGGCCATTCCTGGTGAAGTCTTCTCGCGTGTAGTCGATGGCGTGGTCCGCGCCGAGCTCCGCCATCAACCCGAGATTCGTGGCCGTGCACACTGCCGTCACCTCGGCCCCATAGCTCTTTGCCAGCTGCACGGCTGCCGTGCCGATGGCACCCGAGGACCCGTAGATCAGGACTTTCTCGCCGGCCTGGACGCGGGCGACCTTGAGCGGCCACAAAGCGTACAGGCCACCGTCGGTGATTGCCGCCGCGTCGTCGAACGAAATCGACGAAGGCATCTGGGTGAAGCGCGCGGCTTCCGGAATCGACATTAGCTCGGCGAAAGCGCCGAAACGGAAACCGGTCGAACCAAAGACCCGATCGCCGGGCTTGAATTCGGCGGTCCCCTCGCCCACCGCTTCCACGACGCCGGCGAAGTCTTTGCCCAAGATGGGCTGCCGCGGGCTGAGCACTCCAGAGATGAGGCGGCTCAGCACTGTGACGAGCGGTCCGGCTTTCCGGTTGGCGTCGCGCGTCTCGCAGTCGGACCGAGTGATTGCGGTCGAGTGGATCCGAATCAGAACCTCGCCGGGCTTCGGTTCTGGTGCGGGCACGTCGGCGATTCGCCAGACCTCAGGCGGTCCGTAGTGGTCGTAAACGATCGCCTTCATCCGAGCTATTCGAACAGAACTCGCGACAGGCGAGGGCCAGAACTTTTCAAACTTGCGGTGTGCGCGGTTTTGCCTTCGGTCTGATCGTCATCGTCGGGCTGGGTGCAGCGCTCCTTTCCATCCGGCCAGGCGGGCTCCGGCGCCAGCTGAGGCTGGTGGCCCGCCGCTTTCGGATCGTGCTGGTGCTGGGCGGGATCTGGGTGTTCGCAACACTCGGAATCCGCCTTGCCGTTGGGACCGGCCCAGCGACGGATTACGGTCCGGCGCTGCTCGCTGTGCTGCTGCTGATCGTCTTCTTCTTCATCGGTCGCGACCCCGAACCACCGTAGCCGGCCTGTCGATTCGTGACGTGCCCGGCATCATCCCCGGAGGGGTGCCGCCGAGCTTTGGCACCGATTCGAAGGGAGTCGTCGACTACTTCACGACCCATCAGGGCGGCCTGCAGGTCACGTTCTTCATTGGCAACGTGCTGCCGACCGTGCTCGGGACATTGTTCTCGGCCGTACTTTTCGTCACCGTCTGGAACTCGGACAGGTCCGCGCGTTGGGGCGCGACAATCGGACTGGTCGGTGCGGCC
>DATEGL010000209.1:0-8042 GCA_035280145.1 Candidatus Dormiibacterota bacterium
CGGTCAGGAGATGAAGACGAAGCCAACGCAGCACTCAGTTCAGGCGCTGCGCGGCATCGGTATCCAGCCGGACGCGATCATCTGTCGCTCCGAGCGGCCGATCGACGCCGACCTGAAGGAAAAGATCTCGCTGTTCACCGACGTGCCTCGCGATGCGGTGGTGTCGGTGCCCGACGTCCAGTCGATCTACGAGGTGCCTTTGATGCTCGAAGGGTCGGGGCTGGGCAAGGTGCTGGCCAAGCACTTCGAGCTCGAGGAGCCGGCTCATTCGCTCGACCTGCAGCCGTGGACGGACCTGGTCGAGCGCATCAAGCACCCGCGGGCCTCGGTGCCGATCGCGATCGTCGGGAAGTACATCCAGCTCCCGGACGCGTACCTCAGCGTCATCGAGTCGCTGCGTCACGCGGGCATCCATCATGGGCTGTCGATCGACATCCGCTGGGTCTCGTCCGAAAAGCTGGAGAGCGGCGACACCTCGCCGCTGATGGGCGTGGCCGGGATCGTCGTGCCCGGAGGATTTGGCTATCGCGGGATCGAGGGCAAGGTGCAAGCGTCGCGGTACGCGCGCCACAACCGCATTCCATACCTCGGTTTGTGCCTTGGCATGCAGTGCGCGGTGATCGATTTCGCGCGCGAGAAGCTCGACGCTCCCGATGCCAACTCGACCGAGTTCGCGGCGTTCACCTCGACTCCGGTCATCGACCTGATGCCGGAGCAGCGCAACGTCGACCAGATGGGGGGCTCGATGCGGCTGGGGCTGTATCCCTGCAAGCTCCTACCTGGCTCGCACGCGCACTGGGCGTATGGGGAAGAGGTCGTGTACGAGCGCCACCGGCACCGCTTCGAGTTCAACAACGAATACCGCGAGGTGATGGGCGAGAACGGGATGGTCTTCAGCGGACTGTCCCCCAACGGGCGCCTGGTCGAGATCATCGAGCTTGCCGACCATCCCTGGTTCGTGGCGAGCCAGTTCCACCCTGAATTCCGCTCGCGGCCGAATCGCCCGCATCCACTGTTCCGCGATTTCGTGCGGGCGGCGTTCCTCCAGAGCGGCATCGACCAGATGGAGCTGCGTCCCGCGGAGCTGCTCGAAGAGACCGAAACCGCGTAAACAAGGAGCCATGGAGCACCAGAAGAGCGGAATCCCTTCCTTTGAGGCGCGCACCGAGCTGTCGCTCGAGCTGGTGCACGCGACCGAAGCGGCTGCGCTCGCGTGCGCTCCACTGCTGGGCCGCGCCGATCCCGACGGCGTCAGCGATGCAGCCGGCCACGCCATGCGGCAGGCGCTAGAGCAGCTGGGCCTCACGAGCACCGTCGCTCTCAGCCCGCGCCAGCAGGCGCATCTGCCGCTCGGCCAGGTGATCGGGGGAGGCGAACGGCGAATCGACCTCGGCGTGTACCCGGTCGAGGGCGCAAGCCAGGTCGCCCGGGGACATATCAACGCCGTTTCCGTGCTGGTGGGGGTGGAGCCCGATGGGTTTGCGCGCTTGCCCGCCGTGTCTCAGGTCGAGAAGGTCGTGGCCGGTCCGGGAGCGCGAGGCGCGATCGACCTCGACGATTCAATCGTCGACAACCTGCGCCGGATCGCGTTCGCACGGGATGCGCGCGTGCAGGACCTGACCGTCGCCATCCTGGAGCGGCCCCGACATCAGGACCTAATCGCCCAGGTCGCCGCGGCGGGCGCGAGAATCCGAACCCTCGAGGAGGGCGACTTCGCCAGCGCCGTTATGGCCGCACTCGCTGGGACCGGAATCGACGCGGCGATCGGAATCGGCGACCTGCATGCCACTCTGATGGCGGCATGCGCCGTGCGGTGCCTGGGCGGGGAGTTCCAGGCCCGCCTGATGCCCCGCAGCGACGAGGAACGCCACGCAATCGGGGATGGCGCACCCCAGAACTTCGGCATGGGCGACCTGGCACCGGCAGCCGAGGTTGCGGTGGCCATCACCGGGGTAAGCGGCGGACCGCTGCTGCCTGGAATCACATTCGGCAGCGGCTACGCGGAGACCTGGTCCCTGGTGATGTCCAGCCGGTACGCGACCGTGCGGCGGCTGACGACCCAGCACCGGCTGAATTAGCGCCGGGGGGGAGACCGGATTAGGGCCCAGCCGGTAGGGGTATCTATAGAGGTAGTCAAGTGAGCCAACAAGATCCCTATTTGCCGCCCCAGAGCGGCCAGTACATTCCCCCGCCGCCTACCGGCTACGGCGCGACCTCGGACATTCCACCCGACTCGCCGTACCACCGCTCGTCCGCGCCTCAGAGCAATCGGAGCTCGCTGGCCTGGCTCGGGTCTGCCGCCGTCGCCGCCTGGGCCGTCGTCAAGTACGGCCTCGTCTTCTTGTTCAAGATCCCGGCGCTGGCGACGCTCTTCTCGGCGTTCCTGAGCTTCGGCGCGTACTCGTGGGCGTATGGACCGTGGGCAGCGGGCGGCCTTGTGGTGATGATCTTCGTCCACGAGATGGGGCACGTCGTCGAGATCCGGAGGCAGGGCATGCAGGCGACCGCGCCAATCTTCATCCCGTTCCTCGGGGCGGCGATCTTCCAGCGGCAGCATCCGACCGACGCGGTCAAGCAGGCCCAGATCGGCATCGCCGGACCGATCGCCGGCACCATGGGCGCGACCGTCGCGTTCCTGTTCTACAACTCCACTCACAACCCCGCCTTCCTGCTCGCGGCCCTGATCGGCTTCGCCCTCAACCTCTTGAACCTGCTTCCGGTCTGGCAGCTGGATGGGGCCTGGGTGCTGGCGCCGGTCTCACCGTGGTTCCAGGTCGTCGGGCTTGGTTTGATCGCGGTCGGGGTTCTTTTCTTCCACTTCGTCAGCGTGCTGCTGATCATCGTCGCCCTGCTCGGCATCCAGAGCGCACGGGCGGCGTTCCGAAACGCCGGGAATCCGTACTACACGTCCGTTCCGATTAACGCTCGGCTGGCTCTGGGTGGGGCATGGCTGGGCCTCGTTCTCTACCTGGGCGCGATGACGCTGCAGGCGGAGAGTTTGTTCAACTCGTTGGCTCGGTAAACTACCCTCCCTGGAGATTCAATGAAGGCACAGATCCATCCCACGTTCTATGAAGATGCGCTCGTGACCTGCGCGTGTGGAAACACATTCACGACGGGTTCGACGCGCAAAGAGCTGAAGACCGAGATCTGCTCGGTATGCCACCCGTTCTTCACGGGCACGCAGCGAATCGTCGACACTGGCGGACAGGTCGAACGCTTCCGGAAGCGGGCAGCCAAGACTCAGGTAGCGGCGAGGGCATAGATGGCCCGGAGCGTGGCGGCTCCGGAGACGCAGGCCGCAAAACCTACTAAGGCCGTACCCTTCTTCTACGGCGGCCAGGCCGTCATCGAGGGCGTGATGATGCGCGGCAAGCGTTTCTACGCGGTTGCCGTCCGCCTGCCCAAGCTGAACCCGGACACCATGCAAGGCGAGATCGTTGTCCAGCGAGGCGAGCTGACGGCTCCGATCTATACCAACCGCATCTGGAAGCTTCCGTTCGTCCGCGGACTCGCCTTGATCGGCGAGCAGCTGCACCTAGGCATGAAGTCACTGATCTGGTCCGTGAACATGAACGCGGGCGCCAACGACATTCAGATCGGCAAGAAGGAGATCACCGGTTCGGTGGCGGTGGCCGGCGTCTTCGCGCTGGTCGTCTTCATCGGCCTGCCTCTGCTTCTCGCCAGCTTCGCGGTCCATGCCAGCGGGAGCTTCGGTTTCGTCCTGGTCGAAGGGTTGATTCGGGTCGGGATCGTCCTTGGTTACCTGGCCGCCATCTCCCTGCTGCCGGATGTAAGGCGCGTTTTTCAGTACCACGGTGCGGAGCACAAGACGATCAACGCGTTCGAATCGGGCTGGCCGCTCGACGTTCCGTCGGTACGAAGGGCGAGCACGCTCCACCCGCGGTGCGGGACGGGATTCCTGCTCGTCGTGCTCGTGGTCAGTGTCGTCGTATTCAGCGTCGTCGCCCTGTTCCATCCGAACTTCTTCTGGCTCGTCGTCAGCCGGTTGCTCGCCATCCCGGTGATCGCCGGCGCCGGCTTTGAGCTCATTCGGTTCATGGCGCGCCATCGCTACAACCCGATCGTTCGCGTCGCGCTGTTGCCAGTCCTCGGGACACAGAAATTCACGACGCGCCAGCCGACCGATGACATGCTCGAAGTCGCGATCTGCGCTTTCAACAGCGCACGCGAGGGTGAGGAGGAAGCGGCCGGCGCCGCAGCATGATCGATAACGAGCGCAAGGGGGGCGGGCCCCCCTTGCGGGGAACCCCCCACTATGTTCGTGACGTGGCAGCCAGGTCGCCTCGTGGCGGTTGCCCGGCAAAGCCGGGCAACACGGGAGTCTGGTAATGATCGATAGGCTGGAAGCGATGGCGCGGCGCTACCGCGAGATCGAGCAAGAGATGGCGCGCCCGGAAGTCGCGATCGACCATGAGCGGCTGACCCGGCTTGCGCGGGAGCAGCGATCTCTGCGCGAGATCGTCGAGGCGTACAACGCCTTCCGGCGCGCGCGAAACGAGATGGATTCCGCCCGCGAGCTGCTTCGGCACGAGAAGGACATTGAAATGCAGGAGTACCTACGCTCCGAAGAGCGTCGGGCGGCGGAGCTGATGGCGGAGATCGAAGAGAGGCTGAAGGTTCTGCTGCTCCCGAAAGACCCAAACGACGAGAAGGACGTGGTCGTCGAGATCCAGGGGGCCGAGGGGGGAGAGGAGGCTGCCTTGTTCGCAGCCGACCTGTTTCGCATGTACAACCGATGGGCTGAGAAAAAGGGCTGGAAGGTCGACGTTGTCGACGCATCGCCGACCGAGAAAGGCGGCTTCGACAAGATCGAGTTCGAAGTCCACGGACAGGGCGCGTACTCGCAGCTGAAGTACGAGGGCGGTGTCCATCGCGTGCAGCGTGTGCCCAAGACCGAGGCCCAGGGCCGCATCCACACGTCGGCGGCGACGGTCGCTGTGTTGCCGGAAGCGGACCCGGTCGAGGTGGAGCTCAAGCCTGAAGACCTCGACATCAAGGCATCGACTTCGACCGGGCCGGGCGGCCAGAGCGTCAACACAACCTACTCGGCGATCCGCATCGTCCACAGGCCGACGGGCCTGGTCGTGAGCATTCAGGACGAAAAATCGCAGCTGCAGAACCGAGAGAAGGCCCTGCGCGTTCTGCGCGCGCGTCTATATGAGATGAAGCTCGCTGAGCAGCAGGAGGCGATCGGCGCGCAGCGGCGTGGGATGGTGCGCAGCGGCAACCGGTCCGAGAAGATCCGCACATACAACTTCAAGGAGAACCGGGTCACGGACCACCGGATCAACCTGACTCTGCACAAGCTCGACCGGGTCATGGCTGGAGACCTGGACGAGCTCGTGTCGGCGGCGATCGCGGCCGAGCGCGCGGCCCAGCTCAACGGCGGCGCCGACTCTACCGGCTGACGATTTGACGATCGTCGAGGTTCTGAAGCTCTCCGCCGACTACCTTCAGAAGCACGGATCCGACTCGTCACGCCTCGACGCCGAGCTGCTGCTCGCCCACGCCTTGAGGCTGCGACGGCTGGACCTGTACCTGAAGTTCGACCGGCCGCTTTCGGAAAGCGACCTCGCCACCTACCGCGGTCTTGTCGCACGGCGCGCAAGGGGCGAACCGGTCGCGTACCTGGTCGGACACAAGGAGTTCATGGGCCTCGAGTTCGAGGTCACACGCGAGGTGCTGGTGCCGAACCCTGACACCGAGGTGCTGGTGCAGCGTGCGGTTGAGATCGCCCGTGGGGTCAACGGCGCGGTTCGCGTCGCGGACGTCGGCACCGGCAGCGGATGCATTGCCGTCTCGATCGCGCACTACGCGGCCAACAGCGACGTCTGGGCCTCGGATATCAGCCGGCCCGCGCTTGAGGTGGCAGCTCGGAACGTCGCTCGCCTCGGGATGACCGACCGGGTGCATCTCGCGTGCGGTGACCTCATGCAGCCGCTCGAGGGCGACTTCGACCTGGTCTGTGCCAACCTCCCCTACGTGCGCGCCACGGCCAAGCTGCCTGTGGAAGTGACGGCACAGCCGGCGCGTGCGCTGTACGCGGATGAGGGCGGCTCCGCCACCGTAACGAGGCTGTTCGACCAGTCGTCCCGCCGCCTGAAAGCTGGAGGCCGCGTGCTGGCCGAGATCGACCCTGAAATAGTGGCTGTGGTTAGAGCCTCAGCCGAGCGGAACTTCGCCGGCCACCGGCTCCTACGCGATACACGCGGCCACGACCGCGTTCTCGAAGCATGGTCCTGAAGCCGACACACGCAGGACTGCAGCGCGCGGCGCAGCTGCTACGGAGCGGAGCCGTTGTCGCGTTTCCGACCGATACCGTGTACGGCCTCGGCGCCAGCGCCGACGACGAGGTTGCGCAAAAGCGGATCTACCAGATAAAGGGCCGGCCTGTAGGCATGCCGCTGATCCTGATGGTGGCCGCCGAATCTCAGCTGGAGGGGCTGGTGCATGTCGACTCCAGGGCCGAGGCGATGATGCGCAAGTGGTGGCCAGGACCACTGACGCTCATCCTCCACGCGCTTGGTGGCGGGACGCTCGGTGTGCGCATCCCCAAGCACAAGGTCGCGCTCGATCTGTTGCGGCACGCGGGGCCGCTGATGACGACCAGCGCCAACCTCCATGGCGGCGAACCCGCAATGAATGCCGTGGAGGCTGAGAAGCTGTCGGGCGTGATGGCGGTGCTCGATGGCGGTGTCGCGCCGGGCGGCACAGCCTCCACCGTGGTCGACATGACCGGACCTGAGCCGCACGTGCTGCGCGAAGGAGCGATCCCATCGCCGGAGCTGCTTGGGCCGCCGCCGCCTCACGCGGGGTAGGACCCTAACATTCGGGTCGTGACGGCAAATATCACGACCATGACCTTTCGTGCCCTGGACCGTGAGGACCCCGAAGTCGCCAACCTCATCCGCCACGAGTTCAAGCGCCAGTCGGAGACGCTCGAGCTGATCGCGTCCGAAAACTTGACCAGCCCGGCCATCCTGGAAGCGCTGGGCACGCTGCTGACCAACAAGTACGCCGAGGGCTACCCTGGCCGCCGCTACTACGGCGGCACCGGCGAGGTCATCGATAAGATCGAAACCCTGGCCGTCGAGCGCGCGAAGCAGCTCTTCGGCGCCGAGTACGTAAACGTGCAGCCACATTCCGGGTCGCAGGCAAACGCCGCCGTCTACATGGCGGTGTGCAAACCAGGCGACCGCGTGATGGGCATGGACCTGAGCGCGGGTGGTCACCTTACCCATGGAAGTCCCGCCAACTTCTCGGGCAAGCTCTACGAGATTCACTCCTACGGAGTCGACCGTGAGACCGAACGCATCGACTACGACGCCGTGCGGAAGCAGGCCGCAGAGGTGCGGCCGAAGATGTTGCTGGCGGGGTTCTCGGCCTATTCGCGCATCGTCGATTGGGGACGCATGCGCGAGATCGCCGATTCGGTGGGCGCCACGCTTTTTGTGGACATGGCCCACGTAGCCGGCCTGGTCGCGGGTGGCGTCTATCCCTCGCCGATTCCGCACGCGGCGATCACGTCCACGACGACCCAGAAAACGCTGCGCGGGGCGTGGGGGGCCATCATCCTGTGCCGCAGCGACTGGCAGAAGGCGATCGACTCGGCTGTATTTCCGGGCACCCAGGGCGGTCCGCTGATGCACGCGATCGCCGCCAAGGCGGTGTGCTTTGGCGAGGCTCTCAAGCCGGATTTCCGCCTCTATGCCCGCCAGGTCGTGGTCAACGCAAAGGCGATGGCCGGGCGCTTAATGGAGCGCGGCTTGCGGCTGGTCAGCGGCGGGACCGACAACCATCTGATGCTCATCGACCTGCGCCCGCAAAAGCGAACAGGTAAGCAGGTCCAGGACGTCGCGGACACTGTCGGAATCACGCTGAACCGCAACTCGATCCCGTTTGACGACGCATCGAAGTTCAACCCGAGCGGTGTGCGCGTGGGAACGCCGCTGGTGACGACGCGGGGCATGGGCGAGCAGGAGATGGTCGTCATCGCCGACTGCATCGCCGACCTGGTC
>DATEGL010000210.1:0-4167 GCA_035280145.1 Candidatus Dormiibacterota bacterium
GATGGAGGCGGCATGGAGCCCACGCCCGGATTCGAACCGGGGACCTTTTCCTTACCAAGGAAATGCTCTACCGCCTGAGCTACGTGGGCGGGGCTGTGCAACCGATTCTATCTGCTCCATACTGGCACCCAACTTGACGGCCGCGATCGATGGTGTGCTGGAAAGGGCGAGGCGCCGGCTGAAGCGCATCGATCCACAGCAAGCTGCCGTCGAGCACCACGATGGCGCCCTGCTCGTCGACACTCGAACCGTCGAGCAGCGGCAGCGAGACGGCCAGATCCCCGGCGCACTGATCATTGACCGGACCGTGCTCGAGTGGCGGCTCGACCCAACCTCGCCGCACCGCATCGCGCAGGCCGTCGACCACGAGATTCGCGTGATCCTGATCTGCAACCAGGGCTACTCGTCGAGCCTCGCGGCCGCATCGTTGCAGGACCTGGGGCTGGTCAAGGCGACCGACGTCATCGGAGGGTTCCAGGCGTGGAAGGCGGCCGGGCTGCCGGTCGAGCATTGAAGACGGCTAAGTACGACTAGCGGCGTTGTTCCGCTCGAGATGGCGGAAAAGTGCTGAACCGGGGGCCGGATTCGGCTCCAGATGCCGGAAAAGTGCGGTATCAGGCTGGACGGTCGAGCCCTAGGGCCCCGACTGAACCTTCCCGACGTCGGTCATGATCTCGGCCTTGCCCCGGATCTTGATCGCCGCGGTGAGCTCCGTGAACTGGGCCACCAGCACCTCGCCGGCGTCGAGCCGCTCCGAGTGATGTGACCGCGTGTCCTTGCCACGCGTCAAGCCCATGATGACGACCCCGTCCTCGAGCGCCTTCACCACGATGTAGCGACCGCTAGCTTCTTCGTCCTCGGTCACCGTTCACCCGTCCATTGCCATTCGATTGCGCTTTGGGCCGCACCGTCTCCAGTCGGGTCGCGGCCTGGCCGACCAGCTCGTCGATCTCAGCGACCAGCGCCGGACCGGCGAGGACATGATATCGATCGGCGTTCACGACCACCTCGCGGCTGCCGACCAGCACGTGCAGCACCACCTCGTCGGTGCCAGGGTGACGAGCCAGCACAGCCTCGAGCTGCTCGGCCAGCCCGGCGTCGCCGCTTGGGATGCGGACGTGGACCAGCTGCCGCCGCGCCACCGGCACGCATTCCGGGTCGTCCCACAGCCAAGCCATGTCGGCCACGACAGACGCAGTTTCGACCTCGGCCTCGAGCTCGGGTTCTACCGGCGACGCGGCCGCGCCGTTGGCGCGCGTGCTGCCGGCCCGCGCGTCGACCTTGCCCTGCACGACGACCACCTTGTCCGGCTCGAACAAGAGCCGCGTCTGCTCGAACACCCGCGGGAAGAGCACGACATCAACAGTGCCGGTCAGGTCTTCCAGCGTCGCGTAGGCCATGATCTGGCCCTTCCGCGTCACGACGCGCCGAACCTCACGCACAAGTCCCGCGACTCGAACCTCGGTGTCCTGCAGCGCGCTGGTCACCTCGACCGCCTGGGTGTCCGATAGCTTGGCCAGCTCGGCCGCGATGCGGCGCAACGGATGGTCACTCAGGTACAGACCCAGCAGCTCCTTCTCCAGGCGCAGCTTTTCGTCGCCTGCCATGGGCGCCACATCGATCGTCAGCCCGTAGTCGTCGGTCTCGACGTCAGCCGATCCAACCATGTCGAGAAGCGAGGTCTGGCCCGACTCGCGGTCACGGCGCGCGCGCTCAGCCCGGCTGACCGCGTGGTCGAGGGCGGCGATCAGTCGCGCGCGCTCGCCCAGCGAGTCACACGCGCCTGATTGAACCAGCGCGTCCAGCACGCGCCGGTTGACGTCCTGGATCGCCGACGTCCGCTCGCACAGGTCCTCCAGAGACTTGAACTGACCGTCCGCGTCGCGCAGCTCGACGATGCTCTCGACTGCGTGGCGGCCAACGTTCTTGATGGCGGCGAGCCCGAACAGGATCCGGCCGCCGACCATGGAAAAGTCGGCGCGTGACTGGTTGACGTTCGGTGGCAGCACGTCGATGCCGCGCAGCCGGCAGTCCACGATCGCGGTCGCGACCCGGTCGAAGCTGCCCTCCATGTGGATGAGCAGCGCGGTCATGTACTCGAGCGGATGGTTCGCCTTCAGGTACGCCGTCTGGTATGCGATGACGCCGTACGCCGCCGAGTGCGCACGATTGAAGCCGTACTCCGCGAACTTGGCGATGCCGTCGAACAGCGCCTCCGCGGTGGCCTTCGGGATGCCGCGCTCGACCGTCCCGTCGATGAACTTCGTGCGCAGCCTGGCCATCTTGACCTTGTCCTTCTTGCCCATAGCGGCGCGAAGGATGTCGGCCTCACTCATCGTGAAGCCGGCCAGCTCGCGGGCGGCCATCATGACCTGCTCCTGGTAGATCATCACGCCATAGGTGTCGCGCAGGATCGGCTCCAGCCGCTCGTGCATGTACTCGATCGGCTCGCGGCCTTGCTTGCGGGCGACGAAGGCCGGAATGTTCACCATGGGGCCCGGCCGGAACAGCGCGACCGCCGCTGCGACGTCCTCGAAGCTCTGTGGCCGCATGTCCGTCAGCATCCTGCGCATCCCCGCACCTTCCAGCTGGAACACACCATGGGTGTCGGCATTCGCGAGAAGCTCAAACGTCTTGGGGTCGTCGAACGGGACCTTCTCCAGGTCGATCTCGACACCCTGCCGCTCTTTGACCAGGCGCAGGCACGTCGCGATGATGTCGAGGTTCTGCAAGCCGAGGAAATCGATCTTCAGCAGGCCGATGTCCCCGACGGCCTTCATGTCGTACTGCGTGATCACGGCGTCGCGGCCGGGGCCGAGCTGCAGCGGTGTGTAGCGGACCAGCGGCTCCGGCGCGATGACCACACCGGCGGCGTGTGTGCTGACGTTGCGGGACACGCCTTCGAGCGTTTTGGCGACGTCGATCAGACGCTTCGCCTCATCGCTCGACTCGTAGGCCTCGCGAAACTCCGGCACTTCCTTGATGGTGTCTTCGAGCGTTTTCGATCGTCCCTGCCATACGGGAACCAGCTTCGCCATGCGGTCGGTGTCGCGTAGAGGGACCTCGAGCACCCGGCCCACGTCGCGGATGGCCGCCTTGGAAGCCATCGTCGTGAAGGTGATGATCTGCGCCACCCGATCCGCGCCGTACTTCTCCGACACGTAGCGGATCACCTTCTCGCGGCCTTCGACTGAAAAGTCACAGTCGATGTCGGGCATCGAAACGCGGTCGATATTGAGGAAGCGCTCGAAGATCAGGCCGTGCTGCAGCGGATCGAGGTTGGTGATGCCGAGGCAGTACGAGACCAGGCTGCCGGCAGCGCTGCCCCGTCCTGGTCCGACGACGATGCCGTTTTGGCGCGCGAAGTTGTAGAAGTCCCAGACGATCAGGAAGTAGGACGCGTAGCCCGTCTGGCTTATCACCGAAAGCTCTTGCTCCGCGCGCTCGCTGATCGCCGGCGTAGCTTGGCCGAACCGCCACTCGATGCCCTTCAGCACGAGCTGGCGCAGGTACTCGTCGGGCTTCAGGCCGTCCGGCACATCGAACGGAGGCAGCAACGTGGCCCCCAGGCGGAGCTTGAGGTCGCACTGGTCCGCGACCTCGAGGGTGCTCGCGAGGGCCTCCGGCAGGTCGGCGAAGGTCTCGATCATCTCCGCCGGCGTCTTGAGGTAGTTCTCCTGGGTTGAGAATCGCCAGCGGTTCGGGTCGTTGAACCGCGCCCCGGTCTGCAGGCACAGCAGAACGTCGTGCGCCTCGGAGTCGTGACGGTGCACGTAGTGCAGGTCGTTGGTGGCGCACAGGCGAAGTTCGAACTCCTGACCGAACTTGCTGAGCACAGCATTGACTTCGACCTGCCTGTCGATCCCATGGCGCTGGACCTCGAGCAGGAACCGATCCTGGCCGAAGATGTCGCGGTAAGTCGCTATCGACTCCTTCGCGCCTTCGATGTCGCCGTCGACGATCCGGCTCGCCGCCTCTCCCTGCAGACAGCCGGACAGGGCGATGAGGCCCTTCGAGTGCTCGGCGAGGATCTCCTTGTCGATCCGCGGCCGGTAGTACATGCCCTCCATCTGGCCGACCGTGCAGAGCCGCATCAGGTTCAGGTAGCCCTCGTGGTTGGCCGCGAGGAGGGTCAGGTGGTTCGGATCGCGGTCGACGCGGCCCTCG
>DATEGL010000211.1:0-2555 GCA_035280145.1 Candidatus Dormiibacterota bacterium
AGCGGGATGGCCACCAGCTCCCACGGCGCGTACACCTGGATCAACGCCGCCGGCGTGCCGTTCCCTCCGATGCCGCCGTCGATGGCGGTCATCAGCAAGGCGTTGAGACCGTAGCCGGCGGGCGCGGCCAGAACGCCACCAACGAGGGCGAGGACTCCGGCCGAAGCGGCGACCATCACCACCAGTTGGCGCGGGCTCATCCCCAGCGCTTTCAGAGTCGCCGTGTCTCGAATCCGCTCGCGTGAGTTGAGCAGCAGAGTATTGAAGATCGCAGCGATGCCGATGACTGTGATGACCGCAGCAAGGGCCGCGACGATGACGTCGACGAGGCTGAGAGTGGCGCCGGAGCTGATCGTGTTTTTCTGCACGTCGAGAAGGTCTGGTTGGGCGGCAGCGACTGCGCGCACGTACGCGTCCGCATCGGCGCCCGGAGTCAGCATGACCAGATAGAGCGTCGGCGCAGCGTCCGGCTCGACCTGGCTGACGGTGGCCAGGTCGAAGAACATGGAGTACCCAAGGTTGGCCACGTCATAGATCTCGCCGACGAGGACGACGCTGACTGGCTGCGTGCCGGCCGTGATCGTGAAGTGATCGCCGAGTTTCAGATTTGCGTCATGAATGAGGGCGCGCGGCGCGACCACCTCACCAGGAGCGCTGAACCAACGCCCCGCGATCACCTGGAGACCAAGGTGCGAGGCGTCGCCACGAAACATTCGCGTGGGCACCGGGTCGCCGATGCCCGGCACGGCGGCGTGGCCGTCCAGCTCGCCGACCACGTGAGCGGTCCGCGAGTTGGCGTTGATGATCCGAAGGGTGTCCGCGTCGGACAGCGCCGGGCTGCGCTCGACGACCACGTCAGCTTGCGCGGGGCCCTCTGAGGCGTAGATCCTCAGGATGCTTCGCGGCAGACCGGCGGCGACGACGACCGTGACGACCGCGACGAACACCGCGAACACGGTGAAGATCGCACGAACCGGTCGGGCAAACGCGTCGCCGGCGCCCATGCCGACCGTCCGCGGCAAACGCAGCCTTTCGGCCAGCCTGCGCAGCCACCGGCCGCTCTTTCCCCGCGGCGCGCTGGCGCTGGCGATGATCGCCGTCGGCCGCAGTCTTCCCGCCCGGAGCGCAGGCAAGAAGGCCGCGACGGAAACGAGCACGAGCGCTCCGATCAACGCGACCAGGTCAGGGACTGCGGAGAAGACCGGTTGATACGCAAGGCCGAGCGCTTCGGCGCCGCTGGCGAGCACAGGCTGGCTTGCGAGCGTGCCAATCGGCAACGCGATGAGCGCAGCCGCCGCGACCGGGATCACGATCTGGAGCACGAAGACGAGCTCGACCTGCAGCGGAGTGAATCCGAGCGCCTTCATGATCCCGATCTCGCGATAGGCCGAGATCACGATTCCAGTCACAAGGTTCGCGACCACGGCCACTGTCGCCAGCAGGGCGAACACGCTGAAGGCCAGCAGGATCCCGGTGGTGATCTGGTTCGTCACGTTGAACGCGGTGCGGATGCCGAGGTAGTTCACTGAGCCGGCAACGCTACCCGGCGGAAGTGAATCTCGAAGCCTGGTCACGTCTCCCTGCAGCTGGGCGCTGCTCGGGTCGGAGGCAAAGCGATAGGCCATCAGGTCGGAGGTCCGGCCTGGCACGTCGATCGCCGGAATGGCGGACGGCAGCATCCAGGCGTTCTGGCTCGCGATGGAAGCGCTCACCTGGTCGATGTCAGCGACCTCCCCGGAGATGGTGAGCACGGGAGCGTTCGCTGCGCTCACGGCTTTGAAGGTGCCCCCTACCGAGACGTGGTTCAGGTCGGCAAAAGAGTGAGTGACCGCGATCTCCTGGTCGTTGGCAGGCCAGCGGCCTTTGAGGATGCGCAGCGCCCCGACCCGTGCGTCCGGCGCGTCGCGACCGATGACCGTGATCCAGGTCTTGTGGCCGCCACGCTGGATCTGCACATCGGACGCGGGGAAGGGACCGCTCGAATCCGAAGCTCCGATCAGCGCCGGCGTTCCGGCGATCGTGGCAGGGTCGACGTGGCGGTCGAACCAGACCTGCAGGTGCGCGCCCCGTTGCGCGTCGAAGGCGGTCATGTAGGGATCGCGTGTTTGAGAGATCAATGTGAGCGCCATCGTGCCCGCGCCAACCGACAGAAGCGCGGTCACGAAAACCACGGCAGCCTGCAGGCGCCGGCGACGCAGGTCCTTCAGCGCCTTGAAGATGACCGCTCTCATCGCGCCGCCTCCTCGCCCCGGACGCGGATCACATCCGACGCCGCACGCTCGAGCGTCTCGAGCCTGGCGTCGTCGACGATCTTGCCGTCGACCACGCTGATCACTCTCGCCGCATGCCGGGTCGCCAGCTTGGCGTCGTGGGTGACGAGGAGGATCGTCTGGCCGTCGCGATTCAGCTGACCCAGGAGCTCCATCACCTGCTCACCGCTGTGCGTGTCGAGCGCGCCGGTAGGCTCGTCGGCCAGGAGAAGCGTCGGCTTGTTGATCAATGCGCGGGCGATCGCGACGCGCTGCTGCTGGCCGCCGCTGAGGAGGGCTGGATAG
>DATEGL010000212.1:0-2196 GCA_035280145.1 Candidatus Dormiibacterota bacterium
CCTGGGCGACCTGGGCCACAAGCTCGACGACGCGGAAGCCGAGGCGGTGGCGTCGCCCGATGTGCTGCTCGTCCCGGTTGGCGGACGCACCGCGATGAACGCCGCCCAGGCAGCCGAGGTGGTGCGGCAGCTCGAGCCGCGTTACGTCGTGCCCATGCACTACGCGATCCCCGGCTTGAAGCTGCAGCTGGACCCGATCGATCGCTTCCTGAGGGAGATGGGTGTCACGAGCCCTGAGCCGCAGGCGAAGCTGTCGGTGCAGAAGTCATCTGTGAGCGAGTACGAGACCAAGGTCGTCGTGCTCGAGCCGAGAGCCGAACCAAAGGTTTAGCGCCTGGCGCACTCCGCTAAAAGGGCGCGGGGGGATCAGGATCCCCCCGCGGAACCCCCCTTTTCCACACACCCTGTATGGCGGCGTCTGGTTGGCGCATAGGGGGCGGCCGGAGTGAATCCGGCCTTCAGATCCACTCGGTGCCACAAAAGGCCGAGATAAACTCGGCCGCCCTCGCAACCCAGCTCCCATGAGGTTTAGCGCCTGGCGCACTCCGGTAAAATCTGAAAAACCGCCAGGAGGTCGTCCATGTCGAAGTACGTTTTCGTGACCGGCGGTGTCGTCTCCTCGCTCGGCAAAGGAATCACCGCCGCCTCGATCGGGAACATCCTGAAAGCCCGTCACCTCACCGTCTCCCTGCAGAAGCTCGACCCGTACCTCAACGTCGATCCAGGGACGATGAGCCCGTACCAGCACGGTGAGGTGTTTGTGACCGACGACGGCGCGGAAACCGACCTCGACCTCGGGCACTACGAGCGCTTCGTCGACGAGAACCTGACTGTCGCATCCAACGTGACGACCGGAAAGATCTACCAGGACGTCATCGCCCGAGAGCGCCGTGGCGATTACCTCGGCGCAACAGTTCAGGTCATCCCTCACGTCACCAACGTGATCAAGGAAAAGATCCTCCGCGCCTCCAAAGACCCGCAGGTGGACGTGGTCGTTGTCGAGGTGGGCGGGACCGTGGGTGACATCGAGAGCCTGCCGTTCCTCGAAGCCATTCGTCAGCTCAAGAACGACCTCGGCCGGCAGAACGTCTTCTATGTGCACTGCTCGCTGGTGCCGGTTGTGCGGGGCCAGGAGATGAAGACAAAGCCGACGCAGCACTCCGTGCAAGCGCTGCGTGCGATCGGTATCCAGCCGGACGCGATCATCTGCCGCTCTGAGCTGCCGATCGACAACGACCTGAAAGAGAAGATCGCGCTGTTCACAGACGTGCCGCGCGAGGCGGTCGTCTCGGTGCCGGACGTGCAGTCGATCTACGAAGTGCCGCTGATGCTCGAAGACGCCGGCCTCGGCAAGGTGATGGCGATGCACTTCGGGCTGGATGACGCGGCGAACGCTCCCGACCTGCAGCCATGGATCAAGCTGGTCGACCGGATCAAGCATCCACGAGCGACGGTTCCGATCGCGATCGTCGGCAAGTACATCGCGCTGCCTGACGCCTACCTGAGCGTCATCGAGTCGCTGCGTCACGCCGGCATCCACCACGGCCTGGCGATCGACATTCGGTGGGTTTCGTCCGAGAAGATCGACGCGGGTGACACGTCGCCGCTGATGGGAGTTGCCGGAATCGTCGTGCCGGGTGGGTTCGGCTACCGCGGAATCGAAGGCAAGGTCCAGGCCTCGCGGTACGCCCGACACAATCGCATCCCGTACCTGGGGCTGTGCCTGGGCATGCAGTGCGCCGTGATCGATTTTGCGCGCGAGAAGCTCGACGCACCCGACGCCAACTCCACCGAGTTTGCCGCGTTCACCTCGACGCCGGTCATCGACCTGATGCCGGAGCAGCGCAACGTCGACCAGATGGGCGGCTCGATGCGGTTGGGGCTGTATCCATGCAAGCTCCTGCCTGGCTCGCACGCGCACCGGGCGTATGGGGAAGAGGTCGTGTATGAGCGCCACCGGCACCGCTTCGAGTTCAACAACGAATACCGCGAAGTGATGGGCGAGAACGGGATGATCTTCAGCGGGCTGTCCCCCAATGGGCGCCTGGTCGAGATCATCGAGCTTGCTGACCATCCCTGGTTCGTGGCGAGCCAGTTCCACCCCGAATTCCGCTCGCGCCCGAATCGGCCGCATCCGCTGTTCCGCGATTTCGTGCGGGCCGCGTTCCTCCAGAGCGGCATCGACCAGATGGAGCT
>DATEGL010000213.1:0-2782 GCA_035280145.1 Candidatus Dormiibacterota bacterium
CGTCGCCTCGGTGACGCCCGCCTCGAACACGCTGCTCATGTCGTGGTACCAGGGCAGGTGCACGCTCATCGGCAGCCTCCAGTCGGGAACCCAGTGGATGCCCGCGGGGTAGATGTCCGGCGTCAGCCTCTGCTCGAATCCATGCAACTGGTCGGGGCCGATGAAGTGCATCTTGCCGGCGAGGCATGTCCGGTAGCCGTACGCGCGGAGGTAGTGGGCGAGGGTGGGAATCGAGGCGACAAACTCCGCTCCGTTGTCGTATACAGCGACCCGCGACGGCAGCAATCCACTAGTAAATGACGCGCGCGAGGGCGCACAGAGCGGGGAGCTGCAGTACGCGTGCTCGAACAGCACGCCTGAGTCCGCAAGGCGGCTGATGTTAGGCGCCTTGACCACCTCGTTCCCGTACGGCGGCAGGGTTCGGGGGCTCAGCTGGTCGGCGATTACAACCAGGAAATTCAAGCGAACAACCAGGTTATCGAGGCAACGATGTGTCGGCTTGACAACCTCCAGGATCGTCCTATGATCTGACAATCCTACAAAACGGCTCGCCGAGCTGGGATCTTCCCAAGTTCGAAGGCCAGTCGGCCATCGAGTCGGTGAGGCGGATCATTCGGGAGGCGATCGTTGACGGCAGGATCCCTGCAGGCAGCTCGCTCCGCGAGGCCAGGCTCCAGGAGCTGCTGGGGACCAGCCGGGGGACGATCCGCGAGGCGCTGCGCCACCTGGTCCAGGAGGGCCTGGTCGAATACCGTCTGCACCAGGGCGCGTTCGTGCCAGACCGGCAGTTGAGCGAGCGGCTCGATGTCTACGTAGCCCGGGAAGCGATCGAGACCTGGGCCGCCCGCAAGCTCATCGAGAGCACCGACAAGCTCGATCTGAAGAAGCTCGAGTCGGCGATCGCGGAGATGGACACCGAGGATGAGGCCGCAGTCACCCCTCCATCAGAGGAGACGATCGCGGCCGACCTGCGTTTCCACCACGAGCTCGTTCGCATGGCGGGCAGTGAGCGACTGACCCGTGCCCATGACACCTTCGCCGCAGAAACACGAATGCTCCTCCGGGCGCATCCGCCGTACTCACGGCGCACCTACGCCGGCGATCACAAGAAGCTCGTCGAGGCCCTTCGGCGCCGAGATCCAAGGACGCCCGATCTCGTCGCCGAACACCTTCGTCTCACCGTGCGCCTGATAAGCAGAGAGGAAGGATCGTCATACGGGGACCGCGGACCCCGAAGCCGAGGCGTCCATCGACAAGTTCGTGGGAGGCAGCGATAGATGGAAGAAGAGAAGTCGGGCCGGCAACCGCTTGACCTGCGATCGCCGCGGCTCACGCGGCGGGAGGCGATCATCGGCGCCGGGCTTGTTGTCGGCGGCCTCGCGTTCGCCGACATCATCGCGGCTTGTGGGCCGTCCACATCGAGTGGTCCATCCACGGGCCCAAAACGAGGCGGCAACTTCCGCCTGGGAGTCACCGGTGGCGGCTCCAAAGACATGATGGACGGGCAGAACATCATCACGAAGCCGGACCAGGCGCGGCTCGTCACCGCATTCGAGACGCTGCTCGAATACGACGAAAACTACAACCTGACCCAGGACGGGCTCGCGGAGTCCGCCACGCAAGACAAGCCGGACCAGTGGACGATCCGCCTCAAGCAGGGGATCCAGTGGCACAACGGCAAGACGCTGAACGCCGACGACGTCATCTATTCGTTCAAGCGCATGCTCGACCCCAACATGGGGCTGTTCGGCAACGCCGGTCTGGCCTCGCTCGATCCGAACGGCATCACAAAGATGGACGACCGCACTGTTCGACTGAAGCTGAAGCAGCCCGACTCGACCATCGGCGATCAGCTCGGCCAGTACTACAACGGCATGGTCCCCGCCGGCTACAACCGGTATCCCGCCGACCAGGTCGGTACGGGTCCGTACAAGCTGCAGAGCTTCACCCCAGGCCAGCAGAGTGTGCACGTGCGGAACCCGAATTACTGGCGAAGCGGACAGCCCTATTTCGACCAGGTGACGGTCATCGACTTCCCCGACCCATCGGCCCAGGTCAACGCACTGCTTGCCGGCCAGATCGACGCCATGACCGACATCCCGTTCGCCCAGGTGACTGTCGTCCAGGCACACTCCGGCCTCGCTGTGCTCGAGTCGCCTGGAGGCGGGTGGCTGCCGATCTGCATGGCCATCGACCTCGACCCGTTCACCGACGTCCGAGTGCGACAGGCGATGCGCCTGATCGCGGATCGCCAGGCCATCGTGACCCAAGTGCTCTCTGGACATGGAAGGGTCGCGAACGACCTGTACTCGCCGTTCGACGAAGGCTTCGCGTCCGATCTTGCGCAGCGGCACCAGGACTTCGCGCAAGCCAAGTCACTGCTCAAGGCCGCCGGCAAAGAGAATCTGGTCGTCGACCTGCACACGACAGACGGCGCGGCCGGAATGGTCGACGTGGCCAACGTCTTCGCCCAGCAGGCGAAGGGCGCCGGTGTCACGATCAACGTCCGCAACGACCCCAACTACTACGGCGACAAATATCTGAAACTCGCTTTCTCGGTTGACTTCTGGGGAACCCGCAACTATCTGCCCCAGGTCGCGAACGGGAGCATCCCGACCGCCCCATACAACGAGACGCACTGGCCGCCCAAGGGCTCGAACTATCTGTCGCTGTACCAGCAGGCGCTGGCCGAGGTCGACAAGACCAAGCGAAACAGCCTCAAGCACCAGATGCAGCAGCTGGAGTACGACCAGGGCGGTTACATCATTCCGTTCTTCAACAA
>DATEGL010000214.1:0-5678 GCA_035280145.1 Candidatus Dormiibacterota bacterium
GCTCCCTCCTTACCGGCAGCATAGCGGCTGTTGGCCGCGGCGCTACAAGTCTTGATGGGTCGACAAGTAATCGATTAGCGCTTGCTTCTCAGGCGGGAGCAAGCCGTCGATGACCAGCTCTTCGAGCCTCTGTTTGATCCGGCCGACCTCGGGACCCGGCCCGATGCCGCGGATCCCCATGATCTCCTCGCCCGTGAGGAGCGGCGCCAACCGTGACGGGCGCTCCAGGCGAACCCTGTCGAGCCGTGCCTGCAGCTCGTCCAGCTTTTCGGGCTCCGGATAGGCCGACGCCGCGATGTCGGCTCCGGCCAGCGCCATCAGCCGTCCCAGAAGCGGTCCCGCGTCGCGCGCCAGCCGGCGCACGGCGCCGTCAGTCCATTCCGAGCTGTAAAAGACAGGGCGCAGATGCATTCGGACGAGGGTGCCCACGGTGTCGAGGTCCTTCTGGGAGAAACGCAGGCGGCCAAGGGCAGCTTTCGCGAGGTTCGCCCCCACCTCCTCGTGGCCGATGAACGTGCCGTCGCCCTTTGCCGTCACCGGCTTGCCCACGTCGTGGAACAGGGCAGCCAGTCGCAGCACCAGGTCCGGATCCGTCGCCTCGACGGTGAGGAGGGTGTGACCGAAGACATCGTGGGTGTGGTAGCCGGACTGCTCGACGCCCTTGCAGGCGGCGATCTCCGGGAGGACGACGTCGAGCAGCCCGGACGCGTCGAGGAGCTCGAGTGCCAGCTTCGGACGGGGCGACTCGAGCATCTTCCGTAGCTCGTCCGCCACTCGCTCCGCCGAGATGACCGGCGGCGCCACGCGGTCTCTCATCGCCCGCATGGCGGGGATCAGCTCGGGCGCGAGGTGGAAGCCCAGCTGCGCAGCAAACCTGATGCCGCGCAGCATGCGAAGCGGGTCGTCCGCAAATGTGCGAGCGGGGTCTGCAGGTGTACGCAGAGTCTTCGCTTCCATGTCCGTCATGGCCCCGAGCGGGTCGTGGATGCCGCCGTCGAGGTCCATGAGGAGGGTGTTGATCGTGAAGTCGCGCCGGCGGAGGTCTTCCTCGAGAGTGGCAGGCCGCACGGCTGGTTTGCGCGAGTCTGGCGTGTACGACTCGGTTCTTGCGGTCACGAACTCGACCAGGTGGCCCGGCAGTGTGACCTGGGCGGTGCCAAAGCGCTCGAAGATCACGGGCGGCGGCGCGCCGGCGAGCTGGGCGAAGTGGCGCGCGAGCTGCAGGCCATCGCCATCCTCCACCACCACGTCGGGGTTTGCGTGCGGCCGGTGCAGCAGCTTGTCCCGCACGTAACCTCCGACGATCCAGGCCTTGACGCCGTGCTCAGACGCCGCGCGCTCGAGCAGGTCGAGAAGCTCCTGCTCGGTTATAGGCTCGGCCGAAGAGGCCCTCACCGAATCAATCGCCGAAGTATCTCGGCCGCGTCTACTGGTTCTGGCGTGCCCACTCCACCGCTCCCACCTGCCCAGCACGGTCACCCAGTCGGGCGCGGCGCAGGCGGGGCCGGCGGGCGGGTTTGATGAAAGGCGACGAGCGCAGCGTCTCGAGCATGGTCGGCTGCACGAGCCCCCACGAACGCGAGACGCCGCCTCCGATCACGAACATCTCTGGATCGATTGCATTGGTCAGGCTGATCAGAGCCAGTCCCATGTAGTGCGCCGCGCGCTCGACGACCATGCGCGCGTGACGGTCACCGCGCGCTGCCTCAGCGAACAGCTCCGCCGCTGGATGTCCCGTTTCGCGTGCCAGGTTCTTGCCGCCGACGAACGCCTCCAGGCAGCCCCGCTGCCCACAGCTGTCAAGCGGTCCATTTGGGTCGATGATCATGTGCCCGACCTCGCCGGCCGTTCCGTGCGCCCCGCGAAACAACTTGCCGTCGATGATCAAGCCGCCGCCCACGCCGGTGGACCACGTGATGTAGATCATGTTCCGCGTGCCTCGCCCGGCGCCGTGATGGAACTCGCCAAGACTGGCCATGTCGGCGTCGTTGGCGAGCTGAACCTTCGCGCCTGTGGCGCGTCCCAGCATGGCCGCGAGCGGCACGTTCTGCCAGGGGAGGTTCGGCGGGTTGACGAGAACGCCGCGCTTGATATCGATCGGGCCGGGCGCCGCAATGGTGATGCTGCGCACCTTTTCGCGGCCGCGGTGACGATCGATCTCGGCCGCCGCCCAGTCGACCATGGCCTGGGCGTCTTGCAGAGTGGCAGTCCTCGTTTTGACGCTCGCCATCAGGTGGCCGTCGGACCGCGCCAGCGCGACGCGCACCTGGGTTCCGCCGAGATCGATGCCTGCGAGCATGGCCCGTTTAGGGTAACTGCGTGACTCATCAGCCAGGGTTGCCCGCCTACGACGACGCGAGTCGCTTTCCGCCCCGAGTCTGGCGCGCCGTTGAGCTGTCACGGGCCAATGGTTTTCCGCTCGCGTGCATTCCCGAGGTCGGCCGCCTGCTGCAGCTGTGCGCAGGCGGGGCACGCAGGATCTGTGAGCTCGGCACGGCCTACGGCGTGGGCGCGGCATGGATTGAGTCCGGAATGCCTGTCGCTGCGACGCTGCTGACGGTCGAGCTCGATGAACGGCGAGCGGGTGCGGCGAAAGACTTGTTCGCAGACAACGATGCTGTCGAGGTCCTGAGCGGCGACTGGACCCTCGCGCTCGAGCACGGGCCGTTCGACCTGCTCTTCAGCGACGGCGGTCCGAAGCGCGCGCCGGGCGACCCGGAAAAGCTGCTGCCGCTGCTCGCCCCGGACGGCCTGGTCGTGCTGGACGACTACACCCCTGGATTCGCCAGGGATGACCCCGGACGTGCGATCTGGCTCGAAAGTGCGACCTATCGAGCGGTCGAGATCAACCTCAATCCAGACTCTTTGGTGATCGTGGCTACGAAGCGAGAAGCTGCTGCCCGCGAAGCGCGGCGAGGATCTCGATCGGCGCCCTCGCGCGGTTGAACGTGTAGAAATGCAGGCCGGGCACCCCGGCCTCCAGCAGCTCCACGCACTGGGCGATGCAGTGGCGCACCCCGATGGAACGGATCGACTCGTCGTCCGTCGCCGCGTCGATCTCGGCCTGCAGACCGGCCGGCACGCTCGCGCCGGACATAGTCGTCATGAACTTCAGCGATCGGCGGCTGGGCACAGCCATCAAGCCGGGCACGATGGGGACCGTGATGCCCGCGCCGCGGGCCCGTTCGAGAAGGTCGAAGTAGAACCGGTTGTCGAAGAACAGCTGCGTGATCAGGAAGTTGGCGCCGGCCTCGACCTTGAGCTTCAGATAACGGAACTCGTGCTCCATGTCGGGACTCTCCGGGTGCTTCTCGGCGCTGCATGCAGCGCCCACTCCGAATCGGTAGCCGCTGCGCTTGACTAGGTTGATCAGGTCGCTCGCATGCGTCAGCTGGGGGTCGACCGCGACGAACGGTTCGCCCGCGGCCGGCGGGTCGCCGCGCAGGGTGAGCACGTTGGCGACGCCTTCGCGCTCCATCCAGTTGAGGATCTGCCTCGTGCGGTCCGCAGTGTTGGCGCAGGTGAGATGGGCCATCGCCTCGATGTGGTAGTGACGCTTGATGCGCGTGACAAGGTCGAGCGTCTTCTCACCGGTATGCACGCGGTAGGTGACAGATACCCAGTCCGGGGCGTGTCCTGCCAGGGCCGCAACCGTTCGCTCGAGGACGTCGACCTCGCTCTCCTCGCGCGGGGCCATGAACTCGAAAGAGACGGTCGGCTTGCTCCTGGCAAGCATGTCGGCGATGCGCATCTCGGTTCGGGAAGCCTACCTCAGCGTGCGCGTGTCACCGACCCGGCGCGTCACACGCTGGGCGTCGAGATACTCGAGCAAGGCGAGCACCGGGCGCCGGCTCGCGCCCATGCGGTCGCGCATCTGAGCGACCGTGACCGAGCCGTCGCGCTCGATGATCTCCTTCACCATCGCGACCGCAGACTCGTAGGCCTCTTTGCCGAAGGCGATGTCCTCGCTCACGCGGACGATGTCGCCCCGTTGGGCGAGCGCGCGGACCATCTCGTCGGTGGCGCCGGTCTGGTGCTTAGCGTCAGCCAGCGACGATGGCGCGTAAGCCTGCTGTCGCAACAAAGTGGTCAACGCCGCGGCCGGTCCGCTGTCTGTATCCAGCGCGACGCTGTGCTCCGGAGCGGCAACCGAGCCGTTTTGCTCGACCACGCGTCCATCCTCGATCAAGCCTCGCATCACCGCGGGGAAGGACGCGGCCGACACGCCGAGCTTGCTGCGCAGCTCTTCGCGCGCCATTCCCGGGCGCAGGGGATGGGCGTCATGGAACAAGCGCAGCTCACGTGACGCTCGCGCCGCGATCGTCCCCCAGGCTTCGTCGCTGAAGATCCAGTCGCCCACGCGTCGGGCATGCAGCGCGTCAACGTCGTTGGCCGGCGCGACGCTCGCCTTGAGCAGCGAGGCGACTGTCACCCCGCGCGGGTACTTGCGCAGCTCCTCCTGCATGACGTTGCCGGCGGCGCGGCGGGCGAGCGACTCGCGCACTGCCGAGTCGTGCCGCGGGTGCTTGTACGGCGCCACGTCGACGAAGCTGCCTCCGGCGACCGTCATCGCCGGGCTTGGCACCCGCAGCACAAACCGATCGCGCGCTGAAGCCGCGATCGGGCGCTCGAGGTAGAGCTGCACCCAGCCACGTGCCCCAGGGGCGATCTCGTCGCCTTCGAGCACGATCAGCCGGCTCCCGACCTCCGCTGTTCCGGTGTGGAGCAGCACTTCGGCACCGTGCCTCAAGGCTTGCGGGGCCGAGGGCAGGACTCGGACTTCGGCGTCGACGCGGCGCGTAGGCTCAATGGCGCCGGGCTGCGCGAGCACGTCGCCGCGGGACAGTTCGTCCTTGTCGAGTCCGCTGAGGTTGGCGGCCACACGTTCTCCAGGGCCGGCGGTGTCGACCTTCTCGTTGTGGCGCTGCAGGCCGCGCACGCGAACCGGAGCGCCGCGGGGCATGACCTGCAGCTCATCGCCGACGCGAATCGATCCGTCGACCAGGGTGCCGGTGACCACAGTGCCAAAGCCGCTCATCGTGAAGACGCGGTCGATCGGCAGCCGGGGCCGTCCCAGATCGGCGCGCGCTTCAGACGTCTCGAGCAGGCTGTCCAGTGCCGCCACCAGCTCGGGTAATCCCGCACGCGTCACGGCCGAGACGCCCAGCGTCTGCGCGCCCTGGAGTGAGGTTCCTTCGAGCATCGTTGAGACTTCCGACGTCACCAGCTCGATCCACTCGTCATCGACGAGGTCGACCTTGGTCAGGACCACGATCCCGTGCTTGACTTCGAGCAGGTCGAGGATCTCGAGGTGCTCACGCGTTTGCGGCATCACGCCTTCATCGGCGGCTATGACGAGCAGCACCGCGTCGAGGCCATGCGCACCGGCGAGCATGTTGCGCATGAACCGCGCGTGTCCCGGTACGTCGACGATGCCGATCTCGCGCCCGCTGGGCAGCTTCAGATGCGCAAAACCCAGGTCGATCGTCATGCCCCGCCGCTTCTCCTCGGCGAGGCGATCGGGGTCTATCCCCGTCAGCGCGGTCACCAGCGTCGACTTGCCGTGGTCGATATGGCCGGCGGTACCGACAACAAAGCTCATGCGCGGATGGCGTGAGCCGCCCTCTCGACCGCGTCGATCAGTGTCTCGTCCTCACCTTTGAGCACCGTTCGGGGAT
>DATEGL010000215.1:0-2257 GCA_035280145.1 Candidatus Dormiibacterota bacterium
AACCTGAGTCGGGGCGAGAGTGCGCCGGCGGCGAGTGCGGCCAAAATGGGATGGCCGAACCGCTACTCCGAGGCAAAGTGTTGACTCCTGAGGCCCCCCAAGTCAAGTCGATCGTGAGCGGGGGGCTCGATCAGTACGGCAGATGGGCGCTGTAATCGATGGCGTCGACCAGTTTCCAGGGCGCCCGCGGATCTGGGCCGGTCGCTTCGAACATCGAGATCATCCGGTTCGTGGTATCGCCGGCGGCGTCAAAGCCGAGGGTGCCGGTGGCCCCCGAGAAGTTCGAAATCGGGGCCAGCTCGGCGGTGATCTTCGCGCGCAACGGCCGGCCGCCTCCGGAGTCGCGGATCGCCCTGTCCAGGGCGGTGTACAGGACCGCAGTCGCGTCGTATGCAACCAGCGTATACGGCCCGTAGTCCCGGCTTGCCCCGTACGCCGCCTTGAAGTCGCGTATCAAGGCCGTCGCTCCGGGGCGCGACGCAGCGTCCACGAACGGCACGGTGGCGAAGACGCCGGCGCTGTTCTGGCCCGCGAGGTTGACGCACGCCGGGTCGTGGGCGATGCCGTCTCCGCCCAGGAATGGGGTCTCCTCGCCAGGGGGAAAGATGGCGCGCATCTGGGAGCGGATGCCGCAGCCGGCCTTGCTCGTGCCTCCGTAGTAGAGCGCGCGGGCGCCGGCGTCCTTCATGGCCCGCAGAAAGCCGGTCAGGTCGGCCGTGCTCGGGTCTACGTCGAGGTGGCCGACCACGCCGCCCCCCAGGTTGGTCAGCCGGGCGCTGAATGCGTCGGCCAGTCCCTGGCCGTAAACCTCGTGATCGGAAATGACGGCCGCGCGCCGGACGTGAAGCTTCGCGTACGCGTAGTCGGCCGCTGCCGCGCCCTGCAAGTCGTCGGTTGTCGTCAGCCGGAAAAAGTTGTTGGTGTGGGCCGGTCGCAGCTCCGAGGCGGCGGGCAGCCCGGCCTCCTTGCAGGTGATCGGGGTTCGAGCAGGGTTGAGCTGGGCGGGAATGAACACATCCCTGGTCAGGCACGGACTGCTTGTCGCGGGGCTGATCATGGCCAGGCCAGCCTCGTTGGCGATGGGGACCTCTTTACGGGCCACGTCGGAGTTGAATGGGCCGATCATGGCCGCGACGTTGGAGCTCGCAACAAACGCCTCGACGTTCGCAACGCCAAGGCTCGGGCTGGGCGGTCCACCTCGCGCGTCGTCCGCCTCCGCAAGGACGATCCGGAAGCCATCCAGCGTGGGGTGGGTCTGGACGTAGAACCGGATCCCGTAGAGCGCTGGCACAGCCGCGCGCGCATCGCGACCGGTAAGCGGCAGGTCGACACCGATGCGAAGCTCCGGGGTGGCGGTCGCGCTGGGAGCCGAGCCGCACGCCACGCACGCCATGACAATGGCGGCGACCCCCCACGCGGCGCGCAGTCGCATCGCTGAGAGAATGACATCCGCCCGCTCCCTTCGTCACTTCGTATACTCAGCAGTCCAACTCAGCCCTTCAGCCGGCCATAGGAGCGCGCCTCTTTGAAAGCGGACACCAGCGAGCACCTCAAACCTCGGTCCCAGTACGCCGAGGATGCAGTGCAGCTCGCCATCGCCGGCAAGTGGGACGAGGCGGTCAAGCTGAACCGCTTCATCATCGACAGCTTCGGCTCCGACGAGGAAACGCAGAACCGCCTGGGCAAGGCCCTGTCGGAGCTCGGCAAGCTGAAAGAGGCGAAGGCGTCGTACGAGGTGGCGCTGAAGCTCAATCCAATGAACTCCATCGCCAAGAAGAATGCCGCCCGCATCAACGCGCTGTTGCATCAGAAGGAAGGGCTCAAGGTCGGCGGCACCAAGGTCGACCTCAACCTCTTCGTCGAGGAGATGGGGAAGACGGTCATCACAACTGTCGACGCACCTGCCAGTGCGGACATTTGCTCCAAGGTCGCGGCAGGGGACGTCGCAGAGCTCCGCATCGAAGGCGACGGCATCGCGGCGGAGACGTCGCGCGGAGTTCGGCTCGGCCTTCTCGAGGCGAAGCTAGCGCGGCGTCTGATCAAGTTCATGCGCGGCGGGAACCGCTACCAGGCCGGCGTCACCTCGTGCGACGGCAACACCGTGAAGCTGATCGTTCGCGAGACGTACCAGGACCCGCGGTTTGCGGGCAAGCCGAGCTTCCCGATGCGCCGCAAGCGCGAGGTCGAGTTCAGGCCGTACACGAAGGAGAGCCTCCTCACACGCGAGGTCGAGGTCTTCGCGGACGACGAGGAGGAG
>DATEGL010000216.1:0-4971 GCA_035280145.1 Candidatus Dormiibacterota bacterium
GCCGCCGCCTGACGCGCCGATGATCGGCGCCAGGCCAAACAGCACGGCCTTCATCAACGCCTGGCCCGTGGCTCGGAGGCGGGCAGGGACGAGGTCATTGGTGATCATCACCGCCGAAACCAGGGTGAGCGCGAACGCGACTCCGGCGGCGAGCCTCAACACCGCCGCCACGAGCGCGGAACCGGTGAAGGCCCAGGCCACGAAGATCGCCAGGTAGATCGCGCATCCGATCGCAAAAAGGGTGCGGTGGCGAAGGTATTTCGTCAGGACGTGCGTGTACCCCATGGTCGGGATCTCGGTCATGGCCTGAAAGGCCGAAGCCGCCCCGATCAGCAGGGCGCCGCCGCCAAGGACGTTTATCTGGAGGACGAGGAAGTTCTGCGTCGCAGCCAGCGATACGCCGAGCAGAAGACAGCTAAGAAGAAACGTCACGAGGGCAATAGGCACCCTGCTCGGCCGAACTGGCTGGGCGGGCTGGGCGGGCTGGGCGGGCTGAGCGCTCGCTTCGACGGCCGGCGTCACTCGGAAGGGCTTGAGCGCGCGATAAACCCAGACTCCAAGCAGGACCGACAGGGACGCATAGATGAAAGGAATGACGTGCAGGCCCGTGGCCTGAAAGAGCCAGCCCGACGCGATTGCCGACGCGGCCCAGCCGGCACTCATGCGAAGGCGGATGCGCGCGTAGTCGGTTCGTGGAGTGTCTCGGAGCTTTCGCAGCGTGATCGGGTCGAGGAGCGTGAATGGCGCGCGTGCGACAGAGAGAGCCACGAACACCACCGAGAGCGTCGCTGCACCCCTCGAGACCGGCAGCAGCAGAGCCACCAGGGCCGCGGTCAGGCACGCGCCGACCACCATCCTCTCCGGGCTGAACCGGCGGTCCGCGAGCTGGGCCCACCCCACGCCGGTGGCAAACGTGGCCGCAGCCGCGACCGCGAGCACGACTCCGATGGCCGGAGCGCTCAAGCCGCGCTGCGCGAGATAGAGGGGGACGTATGGCAGCAGCGTGGCGTCGGTGGCCCCGACGAGCACGTAGGTCCACTTCAGGTTCCCGATCTCGTGCTGCGCTGTCGCGTCCACCTAGATCCCTGGATCGAACGATGCGGCCACTCGTCTCGGTACGCACATGCGCCAGGCATCGACCACCAGCTCGCGCATCTCCTGGAGATCCAGCGCCGCCATTCGCGCCAGCACCCAGTGATAGCGAAGGTCACCGCGGCTCGGGAGCATGAACTTGTCCGGGTCGCCGCCGATCAACCAGTCGCGCTGATCCTTCGGAAACCCGAAGCCCATAACTGTCTCATCGCGCGAGAAGGAAACGTAGACAAAGCGGCCGACGCGAAACTTCTTTCGCCCGCCAACCATGACCTCGTAGCTTCCCGGCAGCGTCAGGGCGAGGGCGCGCACGTCGTCGACCGTCACCATAGGGGACGAATTCTGGAGTTACTATCGCCGGCATGCGCACCATTGCGGAACTTCTGCGGTGGCGCGCTCGGAGGCGGCCGGAGTTTCCCGTCACGTGGTATCAGGGCCGGGAGCGCAGCCTCGAGGAGATGAACCGCACCAGCTCCGAGCTGGCGGCGGGGCTGGTGGGGTCCCTGAACATCGAACCCGGCGATCGGGTCGCAATTCTCGACAAGAGCTCCGACGATTACATCGAGCTCCTCTTCGCGCTCGACAAGGCGGGCGCGGTGGCGTGTCCGGTCAACTGGCGGCTGACCGCGCCGGAGGTGGCGGCTGTCGTCGACGACGCGGATCCCAAGGCGCTGGTGGTCGGGGAGGAGATGCGCAAGAACGCGGACCAGGTGTCATGCCGGGTGCTTGGATTCGACGAGCTGCCGCGCGCGAAGGGCGGAGCCGATCCCGCCCAGGACCGTGAAGAGCGCGTGACATGGCAGCTCTACACCTCGGGCACGACGGGAATCCCGAAGGGCGCCATGCTCACCAATCTCAACCTGCTCGGCCTGACGGGTGCCCTGCCCCTGGAGATCAAGGGCTTCGACGAGTACGGCCGCTCGCTGGTGGCGATGCCGCTCTATCACATCGGCGGCTCTGGTTGGGCCCTGGCCGCGATGGCCGCCGGCTGCACGGCGGTGATCACACGCGAGTTCATCCCCCAGGAGATCTTGCGCGTGATCGTGGATCAGAAGGTCAATACCGCCTTCCTGGTTCCCGCCGCGCTGTTGTTCCTCACCTCGCTGCCCGAATCGCAGGGCGCCGACTATTCGGCGCTGCGAAACATCGCTTACGGCGCTTCACCGATCTCTCCGGACCTGCTCAAGAGATCCATCGACACTTTCGGCTGCCAGTTCACCCAGGTCTACGGGCTTACCGAGACGACGGGTGCTGTGACCTTCCTCCATCAAGACGAGCACGTCGGTGAGCGGTTCCTGAGCTGCGGCCGCTCAGGCTTTGGGCATGAGCTGAAAGTTTTTGGCCCCGACGAAAAGGAGGTGCCGTACGGCGAGATCGGCGAGATCGTGTATCGAGGACCTGGCCTGATGGCCGGCTACTGGCACAAAGAGAAGGACACCGCGTCGGCGATTCGCGATGGCTGGTTCTACACCGGCGACGCGGGCACGATGGACGCCGAAGGCTTCATCTACATCAAAGATCGGATCAAGGACATGATCATCTCGGGGGGCGAGAACATCTACCCGGCCGAGATCGAGTCCGTCCTGGCCGGGCACCCCATGGTTGCCGATGTTGCGGTGATCGGCGTTCCTGACGACACGTGGGGCGAGGCGGTGAAGGCGATCGTCATCCCCAGGCCAGGTTCCGGTCTGACCGCGGACGACCTGATCGAATGGTCACACTCGCGGCTCGCAGGCTTCAAGCGTCCGAAGTCGGTCGACTTCGTCGAGGTGATCCCGCGCAACCCCAGCGGCAAGATCCTGAAGAAGGAGCTCCGCGCGCCTCACTGGCAGGGCCAAGCGCGCGCAGTCCACTAGCCCTCGAATATGCCGGCGAGCGTCGGGATTATCAGCCGGCTCGCGATCATGCTTCCCAGGGTGTCGCGCATGTAGCGGAGGACCGGGTTGTCCATCTGGACGCCCCGCGTGGACTGCCTCGACAGTGACACCACGCGATTCGCGCGACGCAGGCGACGGCGCTCGTATTCACTGAATCCCTCAGCCAGGTTCGGCCGCAGTTCCAGGCTTGCTCCGAGTGCGACCGCGTCGTCCAGAGCCTGACAGGCCCCCTGCCCCATGTTCGGCGTCATCGGGTGAGCCGCGTCGCCGACCAGCGTCACGCGGCCGCGGCTCCAGTGCCGGACCGGTGGCCGATCGTACATGTCATTGCGAATGATGTCCGCGTCGTCCGTCGCCTCGATGAGGTCTGGGATCGGCCTCACCCAGTCACCGAAGCGCTCAACGAGGTCCGCCCGCTGGCCGCCCGGGCCCCACTTCTCGCCGGCCGGCTCCCTGGTCACGCCGGCCCAGTAAATCTTCTGGTTCGGGAGGTGAAACGCGATGAATTCCGAACCACGACCGACCCAGTCGATCCCGGCTCCCGTCGGGAGGTCTATGCCCTCACTGCTCGCGATTCCGCGCCAGATCGTCGATCCGAGGTAAGCGGGCTCGCCGTCTGCCAGCAGCTGGCGGCGCACCGGCGAACGCAGACCATCCGCGCCCACCAGCAGATCGCCGGCAGCACGAGTTCCGTCCCTCTGGGACACAACGACCTCGTTTGGGCCGTCATCGAATCCGACGATTTCGGAGCCGAGGCGCAGGCCGTCAGCGCCGAACTTCGCCGCCAGACCGGATTGCAGGTCGGCGCGGTGAACGAAAGCAACGGGAAAACCGAACCGCTCGCGAATTGCGCTGACCGGGAAGTCGATCAGCTGCCGGCCGCGGGACGTGGCCAGCGAGATGTGCTCCACGGTGAGCGCATTGATTTCGACGCCAAGCTCCTGGAGCGACCTGGCACCGTTCGGCCATATCATCAGCCCGGCGCCGATCTCGCGAAGCATGGGCGACCGCTCGAAGAGCTCGACCTCGAACCCTGCCCGTCGCAGCGCAATACCGGTCGCCAAGCCTGCGATCCCGGCACCCGAGACAAGCGCTTTCACAGGAAGCCGATATCGTATTTCGCCTCCGCTGGATTTGGCGGGCTCGGATTGGGGTCGCCGGCGATATGATCCCGAACGCCCCCCGCCCACACGCCCGAATGGAAGCCACCAAAGCCGGCACCGACAGGAAAAGCGCTCAGCGCGCCGAGCTCGGCCTGGCGATCGGCCGCCGCTCCGAGGAGATCTACCAGCGCACGATCGCGCTGCTGTACCGCAGGGGCCAGGAGGTGCTCCCCAGCAGCGAGTATCTCGAGTACCGGTGGGGCCGCAGCGTTTTCGGCACGCTGCTGATCGCCCGCTGGCTGGTCAGTGGCATTGCCGCCGACGATGAGGAGCTCGCCTGGGTCAGCAGGAGCGGAGGCGCCGCCGCCCGCGAGGGGGTGCCGCTCGTGGAGACCACCCGCGGACACCAGCACTGGCGGGACACCCTGGTCTCGGTCGCCCGCGAGGAGGCGGCACGCCTTGGAACCGGCCGCGACGTGCTCGACGAGGTGGTCACCGTGATCCACGTCAACGCCGACGCGAGCCTGGTCAGGATTGCCAACGCATATGACCTCCAGCTGCGCGAGATGAACGCGCAGCTTTCTCGAGCCAGCCAGTTCAAGTCTGAGTTTCTGGCCAAGATGAGCCACCAGCTGCGCACGCCGCTGACTGCGATCCTCGGCCTGGGCGAGGTCCTGCTGGGTGGAATGGACGGCGAGCTGAAACCCGAGCAGGCGGAAGACATCGGCCAGATCCACAAGAGCAGCATCGTCTTGCTGGATCTCGTGAACGACATCCTCGACCTTTCGAAGATCGAGGCCGGCAAGATCGACATCGTGATCGAGGAGTTCGACCTGAAGCAGGTCGTCGACCAGGTGATCTCGACCCTCTTCCAGATGGCGGAGGCAAAGGCGCTGACC
>DATEGL010000217.1:0-6860 GCA_035280145.1 Candidatus Dormiibacterota bacterium
TACTCATCGATGTTGATTCCTGGGATCCGGACTGCCATGCGGCTAGCCTCCAGCTTCTTCGAATTGAACTTGAGATCGAATTTGACGGCCGACCGCCCACTATACAGTCACGCGCGCGACTGAGACCCCCGTTACGGGCCCGGATCCGGCCTCGCGCAACGCCCTTGCGCAGGCGTCCAGGGTGGCCCCGGTGGTGGCCACATCGTCCACCACGAGCATTGCCTCTCCCCCCAGCACCGGGCCGTGCCACTCGAACGCGTCGCGGACGTTCTCGAACCGTCGCAGCCGGTCCCTGCCCACCTGTGGCGGCGTCGGCCGCGTGCGCACCAGCTTGCCGACCGGCTCGAACAGCGCCAACCGCCTGCGGATGTCCGCGGCGAGGAGCTCAGCCTGGTTGTAGCCCCTTTCCCAGTGGCGGTCGCGATGCAGAGGGACCGCCACGATGCATCGCGCGGCCAGGCCTTCGACGACCAGCCGCTCAGCCAGCAGTTGCCCGAGTGGCTGGGCCAGGCGGCGCCAGCCTTCGTACTTGAATCGATGAACCGCATTTTCGATCGGACCCTCGTAAGCGACGGCCGACCGCAGGCGGGTCAGCGACTTCAGCCGCACCCGGCATGCGCAATGGTCGCGCCGCGACTCGAGCTCGACGCCGCATCGCCGGCAGATCGGTTCTTCGAGCCGCCGGATCCGCACCCGGCAGCGCTCGCAGAGCCAGGAGCCAACCATGCCGCAGCCGCCGCACCGAGGCGGCAGCAGGAAGTCGAGAACGTGCACAGATCCAGCGTATGAATGAGGTCAACGGCCTCTTAACAGGCCGTCCGTATTGCTGCGCCAGACACCTCCCCAATTAATGGCAGGCGTTACTGGATGACGATCTGGTCGCCCCGCTTCAGCTCAATGCCGTCCGTCGAGCCTGGCGGCAGCTCGAGCACGCTGTGCGCGCCGATCTCCCACCACACCACTCCGTACCACCGGGGCAGCTTGCGGTAGACCTTCTTCACGCGCTCGCCGCTGTCGAGGAAGACCGCGTCGATCGGGAAGTTCATGAACATCATGTGGATGCCGCTGCACGGGTTGATCCACATTCCCCGCCCTGGCTCGAGCGTTTTGCGGAACATCAGGCCGAGTCCGCGACCGAACATCGTGCGCGGCATCTCGAGGTCCTCGGCCAGCACCTTGCCGCTCCGCTCGTGCACCGCGCGCCGCCCCTTCATCAGCGACCGATTAGGGTAATCGGCGCGACATGGATTTCAACAGCGATGGCGTGCGTCTCCACTACGAGCTCCACGGGCCCGAGCAGGGAACCCCAATCCTCATGGTCCACGGGTTTGCCTCCGACTACCGCCTCAACTGGGTGGGCACGCGCTGGCAGGAGACGCTGACCACCGCGGGCTTTCACGTGATCGGGCTCGACTGTCGCGGCCACGGCGAGAGCGACAAGCCCCACGAGGCAGCGGCGTACTCGGTCGAGATCATGGCCGGCGACGTCGTCCGCCTGCTCGATCATCTCGAAGTCGCCACCGCTGCCTACCTCGGCTACTCGATGGGCGCCCGCATCGGGCTCGAGGTGGCGATGAAATCGCCTCAGCGTCTCACGCGCGCCGTGCTGGGCGGCATTGGAGCCGCCGCCGCGATCGATCGGGCACAGCAGATTGCGCGCGCGCTCCGGCTCGGCGAGTCAACTGACGATCCGGTCGCCCAGACGTTCTACAAGTTCGCGTCGTCGCGCCCCACCAACGACCTGGAGGCGCTCGCTGCCTGCATCGTTGGACTCAAGCCTGTACCGTCCCCCGGCCGCCTGGCCAGGATCACCACCCCGATCCTCATCGTGGTCGGCGCTGACGACACCATCGCCCGCGGCGCGCCGGAGCTCATCGAGCTGATTCCCACCGCCCGCCTGGTGACCATCCCCGGCCGCGACCACATGAGCGCGGTCGTCGCACGCGACTTCAAACAGGCCGCGCTCGATTTCCTGACCTAGATTCGAGGCAGGAAGCGAACTCTGCGCCGCGTGCGGCGCATCGCCGACTCGGTCGGCACGATGGAGATGGTTCCGTCCGGTTCGAGCACGCCGAGCTTGACGTCCTTCAACTCACCGACGCCATGCTCGCGAATCGCCATCGCGACCTCGTCGGCGGTGATGCCTTCCCGTTCCAGCGTGGCGGGCACCATCTTTCCGTCTCTGATCAGCACCGACGGCGTCGAGTCGAAGATGCGATGGAAGGCGTCGATCCGATCGAGCCTGCCCGCGACGAAGTTGGCGATCACCAGCGCCGCGATCAAGACCAGGCCGCCGCTGAGCGACGAATCAGGGCCCGTCATCGCCGGCTGCAACGCGTTGGCGACCAGCAGAACGAACACGAGGTCGTACAGCGTGAACTGACCCACCTCGCGCTTGCCGAAGACACGCAGCGCGATGAGCAGCGCCACGTAGACGACCACGGCTCGCACGACGAGCTCGAGCACGTTGACCGCCGGCACCAGCGCCGACGGAAGGCCTACGAGCGTTTTTCGCCTACCTCGGGCGCATCAGGATCAGCACGGCCGGGCCGAGGAGCACGATCCACAACGTCGGGAAGATGCAGCCCACCATGGGCAGCATCATCTTCAACGTGGCCTGAGCGCCTCGTTCCTGCGCGCGCTGACGGCGCTTGCGCCGCATCTCGTCGGCCTGGATGCGCAGGATCTTGCCGATGCCCGTGCCGAACTGCTCCGACTGGATGACCGCCTGGATGAAGTTGTGCAGGTCCTCGACACCGCTGTTCCTGCCCATCTCGTCCAGCGCCTCGAGGCGCGGGCGGCCCAGGCTTACCTCACGCAGAGCCTTGCTCAGCAGCTCCGACAGCGCGTTCTTGTACTTGTCGGTTACGCGCGCCAGGGCGGCGTCGAACCCAAGGCCCGCATCGACGCAGATCACGAGCAGGTCAAGCGCGTCGGGGAGGCCCTTCTGAATGTCAGCGCGGCGCTGGTCGACCTTTTGCTTCAGCCAGATCACCGGCGCGTAGTAACCGAGGATGGCGCCGACCGCGAGCGCGATGATCAGATAGACCGGGTTCTGGAAAAGGAGTCCCAGCAGCAGTCCGAGGGCCGCAAAGATGGCTGCGGCCACCAGGCGGACCGCCATAAAGTCCTCCGGCGTCAGGTTGCCCGGCCGGCCCGCCAGCTCCAGCCTGTTCAGCAGGTCCTGGCGCGCCTTCTGCGGGGTCGAGCGTGAGAGCATCGACCCGAGCCGCTCGATGGCGGGGCGCAGCACGCGTTCGCTGAACGGTCGCTGCAACTCGATCTCTTCGACGGTCAGCGGCTTCTCTCCGCCGTACACGGAAAGGCGCTGCTGGACCATCGCTGCGGTATTGGTCGTTGGGGTGCGCGAGATGCCGATGAAGAACATCAGCACTCCGGCCGCGCAGATCAGGGCGAGAAGAATCGTCGGTGACATGTCTAAACCTCGATCGCCACGATGCGGCGGATGATCAGGTTGCCGATGAAGATCATGAAAATGCCGATCGCGATCAGGATCCAGCCGATGATGTTGCCGAACATCGGCTGGAAGTAGGTCGGCGTCACGAAAAACATGAACGTGGCCAGCAGGATCGGCAGCGCGGTGATGATGGTCCCGGACGCGCGAGCCTGCGCGGTCAACGTCTGAATCTCACCTTTGATCCGGACGCGCTCGCGGATCGTGTACGCGATGTTGTCGAGGATCTCGGCCAGGTTGCCACCGACCGTGCGGTGGATCGAGTAGGCGGTCGCGACAAGGTCGAAGTCCGCGCTCGCGATGCGTTTGGTGATGTTGGACAGCGCCTCGTCGGGCGAGCCGCCGAGGTTCATCTCGCGGACCGCGCGCCCGAACTCGTCACCGATCGGCGCCACGGCATTCTTGGCGACCGTGTCGATCGCCTGGGCGAACGAGTAGCCGGCTTTGAGTGCGTTGGAAAGAAGCGTAAGCGTGTCGCCGAGCTGGCCGTTGAACTTCCTCAGCCGCTGGTTGATCCGAAACCTCACGTAGAAGCCAGGAGCCAGGTAGCCGGCGAAGAAGAGCAGCGCGAACAGAATGCCCCAGCGCCAGTACGCGATCAGCCCCACCAGCACGCCGCTGCCGATCTGGATCATGAAGTATTCCGACGGACGGAGCTTCAGGTCCGCGCGCTGCAGCTGCTCTGGGACGGATGGCTTGCCCTTCTTGGCGTCCCCGCGGCCCATCCTTTCCGCCGCCGGCGAGAAGAGGCGGTTGAGCGAGTCCCGCAGTCCTGTAGGCTGCGGCAGGGCCGTCGCTCCTGCGGTCGTCACGCCGTACGCGGCGAGGCGCGCCTGGAAATCTTCCGTGCCGCCGGCCGCGCGTCGCATCTGGCTGATGCCGAGGAAGAAGAGAAAGACGCCCGCGAAGGCGATCAGCCCGAAAACCACTGGGATTGGTGGCATTTACCTACTCCTCGAAGTCATCAGTACAACTTGTCCGCCGACGGCTGCTTGATCGGCGCGAACAGCTGCTCGGGCAGCTCCTCGCCTTCAGCTCGGAGGTGCTCCATGCGCAGGGGCAGGACTCCGACCGCGGTGTGGTAGCCCACAGCCTTCCCTTCCGCGCTGACGCCGAGCTGTCGGAAGGTGAACAACTCCTGGGTCTGGATCTCGCCGTCCTTGATGCCAGTTACCTCGGCAACGCTGACGATACGACGGACGCCGCCCCGAAGGCGGGACTGCTGGACGATCAGGTGGATGGCCGAGCCGATGGTCTCTCGAATTGCTCGCGAAGGCAGGTCCTGGCCTGCCTGCAGCACCAGCGTCTCGAGACGGACCAGGCACTCGTGGGGGTTGTTGGCGTGCAGTGTGGACATCGAGCCATCGTGACCGGTGTTCATCGCCTGAAGCATGTCGAGTGCCTCGCCGCCACGACACTCACCGACGATGATGCGGTCGGGGCGCATACGCAGGCAGCTCTTGACCAGCTCGCGGATGGGGACCGCGCCCTTGCCTTCGACGTTGGGCGGGCGCGACTCCAGCTGCACCCAGTGCGGCTGCTGCAGCTGCAGCTCGGCCGCATCCTCGCAAGTGATCAGCCGCTCGTTGTCAGGGATGAACGATGAGAGGATGTTGAGCAGGGTCGTCTTACCGGAGCCGGTGCCGCCAGAGACCAGGATGTTCAACCGCGCCCGCACGCAGGAGCGAAGGAACGTCATGATCTCGGGGCTCGAAGACCGAAAGCGGTTGACGATGTCGGCCGGGCCCCACTTTTCCTTGGAGAACTTGCGGATCGTGAGTGCGGGCCCTTTGAGCGCGATCGGCGGGATGACCACGTTGACACGCGAGCCGTCTTTCAAGCGCGCGTCACAGATGGGCGTCGACTCGTCGACACGGCGGCCGACCAGGCTCACGATGCGGTCGATTACCTGACGCATCTGCCGTTCCGACTCGAAGGTGACTGAAGAAAGGATCGGCTCGCCGCTCTTCTCGACGTAGATCTGCTTCGGATGGTTGGCCATGATTTCGGTGATGTTCGCGTCCGCGAGCAGCGCCTCCAGCGGACCGAGACCGAGAACGTCGTCGAGGACCGAGTCGACAAGGCGTTCCTTGTCGTTCTTGGTCATCGTCATGGCTGTCGAGCGGAAGTACTCCTCGGCGAGCTCGACGATCTTTTCTCGGACGCCTGCCTTGTTCGACGAGTCGATCTCGTCGGCGAACTTCTCGATCAGCTTGGAGTGGATCTGTACCTTGGCGGCGGTGAACGCCGGCGAGAGCTCAGCGCCGGTAGGACGCTGAGCGGCGGCCTGCGAGAGGGACGACGGAGCCGGCTGGGCAGCCGCCGGAGCGGGTGGCGTGGCCGGCTGCGGCGTGTATGTGGGCGTGCTCGGTAGGGTCGCTGTGGCGGGACCGTTGCCTGCCGGTCCCGCCGGGGGAACCGTCTGGTTCTGCTTGACCCTATCGAGGAGGCCCATCCGACCTCCGGTTACAAGGAGGTGAAGTGGTACTTCGCGTCAACCTGCTTCTGGCTCACTCCTCCGGCGGCGGTGATCGTCAGACACGCCGGGTCGGGCTCGGTGGGCGCCGTGCCGTAGTCGCGGAACGACTCGAGGGTGTAGCGCACGGTGGTGTTGCCGAGGAACCAGGTCAGGAATTCGGCGTCGCACTGAGTCAGCTCAACGGTCAGGCTTGACGTGATTCCGGTCTGCGTACTGCCTGCGTTGGTAGCTCCGCCGCCGGACGCCGACTGCACGCCCGAAGACGCTGGGCCGAGACCGATGACGCGAAGGTTGGTAAACACCGTCTTGCTGACCACTTTCGTCGGACCCTGCTGCTGACCGGTGGAGGTGCTGAAGACGGTGAGGTTGGCCGAGGCAATGACGGTGATGTAGTCGCCGACGCTGATGTGACCGGCCACGCCCTGCTGCTCTCCGGTGGGGATGGTCATGGCGACGAAACCCTTGGCCAGCGGGAGGTAAGCGGGGGCAGAACCGGTGGGCACCAGGCTGATGTCCTTCGCAAGCATGTCCGACGTGATCACCGCGCCTTTGCTGATGTTGATCTCGGAGATCAGGTTGACGACGTCAGACACGTTGCCGTAGGTGTTGGACAGGGTTGCGGCTCCGGCGACCGATGCCTTCGCGACGTCGAGGTCAGCCGCGGTGATCTGGTGGCGCAGAGGGATCGATTGCTTGGCGATGACCACGGTGGTGTTGGGTCCGCCAACTACCGCACCGCCGGTGCCGCCGATCAGGAACACCGCTCCGAAGGCAGCAACGGCCAGTAACAAGCCGACGATGATGAAGAGCCGACCTCCGCCGGGACGAGGTCTTGCAGCAGCAGGTGCAACGGCCAAGACTAAGTCACCTCCGATTGAATCCTCAAGAGTGGCGACATTGTAATCA
>DATEGL010000218.1:0-3682 GCA_035280145.1 Candidatus Dormiibacterota bacterium
TGCTTGCTGCCGTCGGGGTCGGTCCGTTCCGTCAGCATGTCCCGCGGAATGCCGTCGAGCGTCGCCGCGGCGCCGCGATCGACGCCCACAGTCAGCGCCAGGTTGGGATTGCTGTCGTCGTCGATGGCCACCACCTGCTGACCCCGCTCGGCGATGACGCGCGCCAGAGTCCCGGCGATTGTGGTCTTGCCCGCTCCGCCCTTACCGCCGACTGCTAGCTTCATAACCGCCTCCTGATGATTGTCCACGCTTAGTGTATCTCACGCGCTGGGCGGAAGGTCGCGGCCGGCTTCGGCGGTGCGGCTGGGGTCGTAGTCCTGTCCGGAGTAGCGATGTTTGTACTGACGGTGGTCTCGACGGGAATCTGGGGCAGCCGAGCCGTCAGACGTTTGACGCCTGGCCTGGCGGCGCGATTCCCGACTCCGCCTAAATCACCAACTTCATAACCACCACCCGTCACAATCCTTTAGCCCGATGCTGGAAGTTGACGGCCTCGCCAAGAGCTACGGCGATGTGCTGGCTCTCAAAGACCTCACGGTCCGCGTGGAAGAGGGCGAGTGCCTGGTCTTGCTCGGGCGCAACGGCGCCGGCAAGACGACCGCGCTGCGGTGCATGGCCGGAGTCCTGCTCCCGACTGCGGGCACCGTCAGGGTCGACGGCATCGACGCCGCGGTCGATCCCTCCGCGGTCCGCGCCCGAGTTGGTCTGATGCCCGAAGTGCCCGGACTGTATGAGCGCATGACGGTGCACGCATACCTCGACCACTTCGGCGCGATCTACGAGATCGAGCCCGGCGAGCGCAGACGAAGGATCGACGAGCTTCTCGAGATCTTCGAGCTCACTGACGCCGGTGACCGCTGGCTTGGCACGTATTCCAAGGGCATGCGCCAGAAGGTCGCGTTGATCCGCGCCACGCTGCACCGGCCTCGGCTGGTCCTGGCCGACGAGCCGACGTCCGCCCTCGACCCTGACAGCGCGCGCCGAGCATGGATCTATCTCAAGGAACTCCAGAAGGATGGGTGCGCACTGGTCATCTGCACCCACAGCATGGAGGAGGCCGAAAACCTCGCCGGTGACATCGGGATCATGTCTGGCGGCCGTGCGCTCGCCGTCGGCAGCATGGTCGAGCTGCGCAGGCGATCCGGTCTGAAGACGCGTCAGGAAGTGCGCGAGCTGCCCTCGCTGCAGGACATCTACCTCGCAATAGTCGGGAACCACCATGAGCTGGCCGAAACTCGAACGGCGTAAAGCGGCGCTGGTAGCGGCTCGCGACCTGCGTGACGCGATCAGCGAGCTTCGCCTGGTCCTTGCCATGGTGGCGCTGACGCTGGCGATACCGATCGGTGCCGCGTCCGGCGTGCGTGCCCTCGCGGCGTTCGGCGGCGGCACCGCCGTCGTCAACCGGCTTTCGCTAGTGGGCGCTTTCTTCGTCGTCTTCATCCCGGCGAGCTTTTCGCTGGTGCTCGCGCTGGAATCGTTCGTGGGCGAGCGGGAGCGCACCACGCTCGAGGTGCTGCTTTCGACACCGCTGCGCGAGGCCGAGATCTACCTCGGCAAGGTCGTCGCGGTGCTCACGGTGTCACTCGCCCTTTGTTATGGCGGCTTGCTTGTCTACTGCCTGGTCGCGTTTCCAGGACTCGGCTATTTCCCGATTGGCATCCTCCTCGCGCTCGCCCTGTCGACCATCTGCCAGGTCGCCGCGATGGTTGCCGGGGCGGTGATCATCAGCCTTAACGCGCGGACGATGCGTGCGGCCAACGTGATGGCTTCTTTCATCATCCTGCCGATGTCGGTGGTGCTCCAGACCGAGGCGGCGCTCATCCTCCTCGGCCGGGCGGAGTTCCTCTGGTGCTTCGCGCTGCTGATGACCGTCGTCGCCATCGTTCTGCTGAGGATGGGATTTAACGGCTTCTCACGCGAGGCCCTTCTGGCGCGCGACGCCGGATTGAAGCATCCTCTGCGCCGCGCAATGAACGCGGTGCGGGCGAGCTTCGACTCGCGCCCTGGTTTCCTGCGCCTCGTCTGGAGCCGGCCGGTGCCGATGGCGCTCGCCGCAGCCGGTTTCCCGATTGGCGCCGCGGCCGGCTATCTAGCAGGGTCGACCAACGCCATCCCGAACGCCGTCGTGCGGCCGGTCATCACCAGCCTCGTCCGCTCCGCCAGCGTGGGCGACAACCCTGCCGCGCAAGCGGCCGCGATCTTCACCCACAACCTCCTCGCCTTCGTCCTCGTCGCCCTTTTCGCCATAACTACGATCGGTCTCAGCGGCTTTCTGCTCACGTTTGCTCCCGGCTTCCTGCTGGGATTCGCCGCGGCGCTCTCCTCATGGACTGTGGCGCTGACGGGAATAGTGCCGAACGGCCTGGTCGAGATCCCGGCGGCCATCATCGCGGGCGGCCTTGCGATCCAGGTGGGGGCCACGGCAATCCACATGGACGATCGAGGCGGATGGACTGCGCGCGTCCTGGGCGCGCTTGCTGACTACGTGCGCGCGCTGCGCTGGCTCGTACCCGCGCTCGCGGTGGCGGCGGTGCTCGAAGTCGTCTTCGGCTGACCGAAAACTTCGGGGGTGACTGTCGAAATCCCGACCAGGGAAGCCCCTGCCACGATCGCGCCTACAGCCATCGACCAAGGTGCCCCGAAGAGACTCGCCAGAAGGCCGGCCTGGACGTTGCCGATGGGACTCATCCCCGCGAACGCCTGCATATAGAGCGCCATGACACGACCACGCAGGTGGTCGGGCGTGATGGTCTGCAGCCGGCTGTTAGTGGTGGCAAGAAACGAGATCTGGCAGTAACCCGCGACGAAAAGGGTCGCCAGCGAGATCGCGAAAGCTCGTGAGACCGCCATCTCGAGCAAAGCCGCGACCCAGATTGCCGCGACCCAGAGCTGGCGCCGCGGATTCGCGCCGATATGGGGGAAGAAGGCAAGTGTCAGCGCGCCGCCAACCGCGCCCACGCCCATCGCCGCGAGCATGAAGCCAAAGCCCTGCGCCCCGACCCGCAGCACCTGATCGGCGAACAGCGGCAGGATTGTCGACCGATTCATGGCGAACATGGAGAAAAACGCGACCGCGACGAGCAGCCCTCCCACCACGGGCGTCCGGTGGGCGTAAGCCGCGCCTTCCGCCAGGCGACTTATGAAGTGCTCCTCGTGTGCGCGGGGCTCGCGGCGCGGCAGGTCGCGCATGAGAAGCAGGGCGCCGACCGCGGCGAGGTAGCTCACCGAGTTCGCGAGGAAGCAGAGCGGCACGCCCACAAACGCGATCACCACACCGGCAACCGATGGGCCGATGACCGCGGCTCCGTTGAACACCGAAGAGTTGAGCGCGATCGCGTTGGTCAGGTCTTTCTTGCCGACCATCTCGACGATGAAGGCTTGTCTCGCGGGAACGTCGAACAGGTTGATGACGCCGGCCGCCAGTGCCGCGACTATCACCATCCAGTACGCCGCGTGGCCTGATGCTGTCAGCACAAAAAGGACGAACGGCGGAACCATGAAGGCGGATTGCGTGGCCAGCATGACGTTGCGTTTGTGGAAGCGATCGGCGACTATGCCGCCGAACTGACCACCGATGAGCATCGGCGTGAACTGGGCCGCCAGCACCAGGCCGACCAGAAGGCCGCTGTGCGTGAGCTCGAGCGCCAGCCAGGGCATGGCCACGCTCTGCATCCAGGTGCCG
>DATEGL010000219.1:0-4961 GCA_035280145.1 Candidatus Dormiibacterota bacterium
CTCCGTCAGGCCGAGATAACGGTCGAGCCGGTCGAGCGGATTGCCGCCGAGCAGAAGCTCCAGCGTTGGGCGGAAGACTTCGCGCATCTGGAGGTCGATCCGCCGCACGGTGCGGTGGAAGTAGACCTGCGAGTACAGGTAGAGGCGAGCGTTGAGGAACATGTAGAGCGCCTCGGCTGCGTGCGCGTGCAGCGTCAGGCCGCGTTCGGAGACGAACGAGTAGTGGATGATGCGCTGCACGTCGACCGGGCCGGCCGACACCCCACATATATAAGAGTCGCGAGGGACATAGTCCATGTTGTCGGCCGAGAACGCGCCGACGAGAGCCGGTCGCAAGACGGTGAGCCACGCCGGAGCCTCGAAACCCTCCAGCTCACGCGAGGAGATGAGGTAGGCGACCCAGCGAGGGTCGATGCGCTCGCCGGTCGCGAAGTCGGCTGAAGGGGATGCTCCCAGGTCCCCTATTCGGTCCGCCAGCGCGCCAGTGATCAACGCCCGGCCGATGTCCTCGTGGTCGATGCCCCACCGGTCGAGATAGTTCTCGTCGAAGAAGTGCCCGAAGGGACCGTGTCCGACGTCGTGCAGCAAGCCGGCCATCCGCATCGTCTCCTCGACTAGCTGAGCCGAAGGCACATCGCCGCACGAAACCTTCAGTGACGGATACAGATGTCGCGCCCACTCGCCGGCCAGGTGCATTGCGCCGAGCGCATGCTGGAACCGCGAGTGCTCGGCCGTGGCAAACACCCACCAGGCGCTCTGCAGCTGATGGATCCGGCGCAGGCGCTGCATCCAGGCGGCATCGACGATGTCCTGCTCGGAGGACCCGCCCGCCACCCCGCCTGGACCGCCCCGCGTGATGCGAAGGTATCGGTAGATGGGGTCCGACGAGAGGTTGACCCGGGAGTACTCCGATCGAGCCTCGGCCACGCCGCGATTATTGCGGGGCGTCGACCTTTTCAACAACGGTCGCTACTGGGAAGCGCACGAAATCTGGGAGGCGGAATGGACGCCAGACCGCAAAGGGCCCGATTCCGGGTTCTATAAGGGGTTGATCCAGGTCGCAGCCGGCTGCCTCCATTACACCCGGCATAACCGGCGTGGGGCGATCAACAAATGGCGAAGCGGAGCGGGCTACCTGCGCCCGTACCTGCCAACCCACAATGGGATTCGCCTGGCGCCCCTGGTGGATCTGGTCGATGGCTTTCTGGACGCCATGAAAAGCGATGCCTGGCCGGAGCTGGCGATGCCCGCTATCCGATTGGCGTCCTGACCTCAGGCGTAGGGCGGAAAACGCCGCCCGGCCCCAGACTCGATCAGGCCTCCGTGACCCAGCCGCAGCAGGTCGCCCGCATCCGCGCGGCCGTACGCAAACACGAACGGCAGCAGGAGGTCGAGGGAGCTGTTGCGGCCGAATCCGGCGCACGAGGCGACGCCGACCACCGCCGCGTCCTGGAGACTGCCCAACCAGAGCATGCTTCCTGGATGCATCGGCGCGCCCAGCTGAAGCACCCTGCCACCGGCTTCGGCGAGCTCCGCATACGCGGGATCGAGGGGATCGATCGCTGACGCGCCGGCGAACAGCACCAGCTCGGCCCCGCTGTCGATCGCCTCACGGTAGGCGCCGGCCACCGCCTCGCCGGTGCGCGCGACCTCACGCACGGCCAGCACTTGCGCCCCGTACCAGCCGAGCTTTGCCGTCACTGCGTTTCGGAAGAGCTCGCGCGCTTTCGGTTTGAGTCGTTCGGTTGCAACGACGAACGTCCTGAGCGGCCGGAAGGCCATCAGCTCGATGACCGGTCCCTGATCGCGACAGATCTCCTCGGCCTTCTCGATGAGCGCCCCAGGCACAGCGACGGGAGTCACCTTGCAGCCCGCGACCTCCTCGCCCTCTGTAACGGCCTGGCCGTCCATCAGCGTGAAGACGGAGATGTGGCCAAGCGAGTTGAGGGCATCGACCAGATCGCCGCGAACGCGCACGAGCCCTCGGTTCGTGGCGACCAGTCGGGCCTGGCTTTGCAACGGCGGCTTCGCCTCGAGGCCGCGACCCGCCAGCGCCGCAGCCAGCCGGCGAGCCGCTTCGTCCTCGTGCAGGTCGCCCGGCTCGAGCTCGATGAGATGGATCTCGCCACTCTGCCGCACGCGCGCGAGGTGACCGCCGTCGAGGATCGTGCCCTTGCGCAGGTCCGGACCGAGGTCGTGGACGAGTACGCGTCCTTTTATATGCTCGGGTTCGACCGACCGGCCGTCCACGCGAAGCGCCTTCATCACCTGAGAGGATAGAAGCGAGATGGGACTGCCCCCGATCCGCCTGTACAACACCTTCTCGCGGTCGAAGGACGAGCTGAAGCCGCTGAACGAAGATGTGGTCCGGATCTACTCCTGCGGGCCGACCGTCTATCGCTACGTGCACGTCGGCAACCTGCGCACTTTCATGCTGCCCGACCTGCTCCGCCGCAGCCTCGAGTACCTCGGTTATCGAACCGAGCAGGTCATGAACATCACCGACGTCGGGCACCTCACCGATGACACTTTCGACCGCGGCGAGGACAAGATGCTGGTCGCGGCGCGTCTCGAGAACAAGTCGACCGATGAGATCGCGGCGGCGTACACCGACGCGTTCATGGACGACATCGGAAAGGTCAACATTCAGCCGGCAGGGCAGTACCCGCGGGCGACCGACTACATCCCGCAGATGCTCGAGCTGGTGCAGAGGCTGGTCGACACGGGCCACGCGTACGAGATCGACGGCAACGTCTACTACGACATCACGACCTTTGCTGACTACGGCCGGCTGTCACGCAACACGACCGACAAGCTGCTCGAGGGAGTGCGCGGCGAACCCGATCCGCGCAAGCGCCATCCAGGCGATTTCACCTTGTGGAAGGCTGCTGGGGAGCATCGTGCGCAGGTATGGCTAAGCCCGTGGGGACCCGGCTACCCGGGCTGGCACATCGAATGCTCTGCGATGTCGATGTCAATCCTTGGCGACCGTTTCGACATCCACACCGGCGGCGCCGACAACGTCTTTCCGCACCACGAAGCGGAGATCGCGCAGTCCGAGGCGGTGGCGGGGCACAGGGTCGTCGGCCTGTGGATGCACGGCGGGCTGCTGATGCTGTCCGGCACGCGAATGGCAAAATCCGCCGGCAATTTTTTTCGTGTCACCGAGCTCGAATCCCAGGGCTTCGATCCCCTCGCTTTCCGCTATCTCGTCCTGCAGGCGAAATACCGGACGTCGCTCAACTTCAGCACCGAGGGGCTTGCTGGCGCCGATCGGGCGCTGCATCAGCTGCGCGAGCGGTTGGCCGAATGGTCAGATCAAGGCGGTGAAGGCGGCCGCGGAGATTGGGACGAACGCTTCCGCGCCGCCATCGCAGATGACCTCGACCTGCCGGCAGTGATGGCGCTGGTCGCCGAGCTCATGCGATCTGCGTCTGTCGCACCAGGCACGAAAGCCGAGCTGCTGAACGATTGGGATCGCGTGCTTGGTCTCGATCTCAACCGGCTTGTGACGCGACCCACGCTGCCCGACGGCGCCTCGGAGCTCCTGGCCCAGCGCGAAGAGGCGCGTGCCGACAAGGACTTCGCCAGATCAGACGAGCTCCGTCATGAGCTGGCCCGCCGCGGCGTGACGGTCATCGACACACTCGCAGGCCAGCGCATCAAAAGGTAAGGAGGTCACCGCCGGCGGGCCACGTACACGCCGGCGAGGCAGAGCCCACCACCCGCGAGGGCAAGCCATGGCGGCTTCTCGCCCAGCAAAGCCCATCCCAGCACTACAGCCACGACAGGGGCAAGGTACGTGAGCGACGCCATCCGGCCGGCGCTGGTCCGCCGTAAGGCGAAGGCCCAGGTGGCAAAACCGAGCGCCGTGGGAAAAGCCCCGAGGTAGACGAGCCACCCGATCGCGGCGAGATTGGCGTGCGTCGCGTCCGCAGCGAGCCCCGGCGAGAATGGCAGGCTCGCGACAGTGGCTGCGGTCACGCCCAGCCAGGTGACCTGGAACGACGAGACCCGCGACGACACAGACTTCTGAACGACGACCGCCACTGAGTACGCCAGGACCGCGGCGCCGAGCAGCAGGATCCCGAGCCAGGCGCGGCTGCCGGACTGAGCCGTCGCGACGCCGATCATGACGCTCCCGGCGAAGGCGATGGCCAGGCCTCCGAAGAGGCCACGCGGAAAACCCTCGCGCAGGAAGAGGCCGGCCAGAACCGCGATCAGCAACGGTCCGGTGCCGATCAGCATCGCGGCCGTGCCCGCATCGACGATTCGCTCAGCGGCGTTGAGGCTGATGCTGTAGATCGCCAGCCACAGCACGCCGTACGCCGCGATGGGCCCAAGGTCGCGACGTCGCGGCAACGGCTCTCGACGGAACAGCGCGACCCCGCCCAGCAAGAGGCTGCTGACGATCAGCCGGCCCAACGCGAGCGACCCAGGCGAGAAGGCCACGCCCGCCGCCCGGATCCCGACGAAGGCAGAGCCCCAAAGCGTCACCGTCACAAGGCCGGCCACCAGGGCGATCGCGTCGACTCGGGTGGCAGGGGTGACCACGGACGTGGCTGCGGTCTCTCTCAAGCTCGCCTTCCTAAACCCGGTGCTGTCGAGCTCGGTTGCAAAAAAAGAGGCCGAACCTCACGGCCCGGCCCCACGAGAGGAAGGGGTCTACAAAGGCGGGCCGCTACTTGTGAGGCTTTGGCGTTTTGTCGTTCTTGGCGTGGCCGTTGGCGTTGCCATTGTTTGTCGACGAGCCGGAGCCATTCCCGGTTCCGTTGTCAGTCCCGCTGCCGCGGTGGCGGGCGTCGTTGGATTGCACCTGCCCGTGCTGGCTTGCGAAATCGCTGACGCAGTCGCCGATCCCGTGCTGCCCGGTCTGAAGCTGCGCTTTGCAGGTCTCGACCTGCTCCCGCACCTGCTGGCCCCAGTCGGCCGGATTCAGGCTGCCGGTGGTCGTCACGCCG
>DATEGL010000220.1:0-3615 GCA_035280145.1 Candidatus Dormiibacterota bacterium
CGCCAACCGGCAGCGCCTGTACCTGCCGGTGATCACGGACCCCGAGTACCACTACGAGACCGTCAACGTCGAGGCTCAGCAGGGCAACCCGCACTCGATCTATTCGTGGACCAAGCGACTGATCGCGCTGCGCAAGCGACATCGCGCGTTCGGCCGCGGCACGCTCGAGCTCCTGCGCCCGGAGAACCGCAAGATCCTCGCCTTCGTCCGGCGCTACGAGTCGGAGCAGATACTCTGCGTCAACAATCTCTCGCGCTTCCTGCAGGCGGTCGAGCTCGACCTCTCGCCATGGAAAGGCCTGGTCCCTGTCGAGCTGTTCAGCAGCAACGAGATGCCGGTGATCGGCGACAACCCGTACTTCATGACTCTCGGCCCGCACTCCTTCTACTGGTTCGCCATGCAGCCGAGGGCGGCCCCATCCGTGCAGAGCGACGGCGCCCAGCCCGCGGCCGCGCTGCCGGAAGTCCGCGTCATGGGCGGCTGGGAGTCCGCGCTGGTCGGCGGCGCCAAAGAGAGATTCGAGAACATCCTGCTCAGCTACATCCCACATCGCAGGTGGTTTGCAGGCAAGGCACGCCGCGTGAAGTCGGCGACCATCAGCGACGTCGTCAGCGTGCCGGGCGCGGAGGGCAACTCGTACCTCACGTCCGTCGTGGTCGGTTTCCAGGACGGCGACCCCGACACCTACATGCTGCCGCTGGCGTACGCGAACCCCGCGGAGGCGCCGCACATCATGGAGCGCTGGCCGCACGCCGCGATCGCGCTGGTTCGCAACGACGGCGAGCAGGCGCGCGGGCTGCTCTACGACCCGCTGGTGACGCCGAACTTTGCAGAGGGGATCCTGGGCGCGATCGCACGCCGGCGGCGGGCCGCAGGTGGCGAGGGCACCCTGGTCGGTTCGACCACGCGCGCGTTTGCCCGGCTCCGCGGCCCGGAGGACGTGCGGCTCGAGGCCCATCTGTCAGTGGCCGAGCAGAGCAACAACTCGGTGATCTTCGGCGAGCGCCTGATGCTGAAGATCTTTCGCCGGCTCGAGGAGGGCGTGAACCCGGAGCTCGAGGTCGGCCGTTTCCTGACCGAGAAGACCCACTTCAGCCACACCGCTGCGCTGGCGGGCAGCCTCGAGTACCGCCGAGCGACGGGCGAGCCGGCCACCGTCGCCATCCTGCAGGGCTACATCCCCAACCAGGGCGACGCCTGGCAGTACACGCTGAACACGCTTGCCCATTTCTTCAAGACGCCGGAGCTTGCCGGCCAGACGCCTCCAGCCCCGGCGCAGAGTCTTGTCGAGGCTAGCCGGCAGGACCCGCCCGAGATCGTCACCACGACGATTGGCTCCTACCTGGAGTCGGCCCGCCTCCTGGGACGCCGCACCGCCGAGCTGCACGCAGCCCTTGCGTCCGACCCGACCGATCCGGCGTTCGCACCGGAACGGGTGTCGCCTCTCGACCAGAGGTCGATGTACCAGTCGATCAGCGGCCTGTCGATGCGCGCCACCGACCTGCTGAGAAGCCAGCTGCGGCGGCTGCCGGCAGACGTGCGAGACGACGCCAACAAGGTGCTGGAGCTCGAGCCGCGGATCGCGTCCATCCTCAAGTCGTTTCTGTCCCGGCGTCTCAGCACCACGCGGATCCGAATTCATGGCGACTATCACCTCGGCCAGGTGCTGTACACAGGCCACGACTTTGTGATCATCGACTTCGAAGGTGAGCCGACCCGCACGCTGTACGAGCGGCGTCTCAAGCGCCTGGCAATGCGAGACGTCGCGGGAATGCTGCGTTCGTTCTCGTACGCCAGCCAGGCGGCGCTCCGCTCGCAGGAGATCGCGCCCGAGCAACTTCCGCAGCTGACACCGTGGGCGCGCTTCTGGGTGAACTCTGTTTCGGCCGCGTTCCTGAAGAGCTATCTCTCCACCGCCGGTGAGGCGTCATGGGTGCCACGGAGCCCCGAGGACCTCGAGCTGCAGCTGACCACGATGCTGCTCGAGAAAGCGCTGTACGAGCTGCGCTACGAGTTGAACCTGAGGCCAGACTGGGTGCGCATACCGCTGCGGGGCGTTCTTGATTTGGTGACGCAAACATGAGCATGGTTGCGCGGTCCCTGATCAGCCCCTTCGACATCCACCTCTTCAACGAGGGAACGCACAGCCACCTGTTCGAGAAGCTGGGCGCGCACCCGGCCCACGACCCCGAGGGCACTTACTTCGCCGTGTGGGCGCCGAATGCGGACGCGGTCAGCGTCATCGGCGATTTCAACGGGTGGGACAAGGGCGCGAACGGCCTGTTCGCGCGGGACCAGTCGGGGATCTGGGAGGGCTTCATCCCGACCGTCAAGCACGGCGCGCTCTACAAGTACTACATCCACTCTCGCGCCACAGGTCGGGGGGTGGACAAGGCCGACCCGTTTGCTGCGTACTCCGAGGCGCCGCCGCGACAGGCGTCGGTCGTTTGGGACCTCGCTTACGAGTGGGGCGATCACGACTGGGTCGAGCGGCGCCGCAACGCTGATGCCCGCACCGCGCCGTGGGCTGTGTATGAGCTGCACATAGGGTCGTGGATGCGCGTGCCGGAAGACGGGAACCGGTGGCTGACCTATCGCGAGCTGGCGCCGCGGCTGGCCGACTACGTGAGCCGGATGGGCTTCACGCACGTCGAGCTGATGCCTGTGATGGAGCATCCGCTGTACGAGTCGTGGGGCTATCAGGTGACGGGGTACTTCGCTCCCACGTCTCGCTACGGGACACCGCAGGACTTCATGTTCCTGGTCGACTACCTGCACCAGAACGGGATCGGGGTGATCCTGGACTGGGTACCGTCGCACTTCCCGGCCGACGAATTCGGCTTGCAGAATTTCGACGGGACGCACCTTTTCGAGCACGCGGACCCACGACTGGGCGTGCACCCGGACTGGGGCAGCTCGATCTTCAACTACGGCCGCAACGAAGTGCGTGGATTCCTGCTGTCGAGTGCTTTGTGCTGGCTCGATCGCTACCACGCCGACGGGCTGCGCGTGGACGCGGTGGCATCAATGCTGTACCTCGACTACTCGCGCAAGGCGGGCGAGTGGATCCCAAACAAGTTCGGCGGGCGGGAGAACCTCGAGGCGGTCGACTTCCTTCGCCGTTTCAACATCGAGGTCTACAAGGAGCAGCCCGACGTGCAGACGATCGCCGAAGAGTCGACGGCCTGGCCACTGGTATCACGCCCCACGTACGTCGGCGGCCTGGGCTTCGGGATGAAGTGGGACATGGGCTGGATGCACGACACCCTCTATTACTTCCAGCGCGAGCCGGTCCATCGCAAATTTCATCACTCGAATCTCACCTTCCGGATGCTGTATGCGTGGGGCGAGAACTTCATGCTGCCCCTGTCGCATGACGAGGTCGTGCACGGGAAAGGCTCGTTGCTGCAGAAGATGCCCGGCGACGAGTGGCAGAGGTTTGCCAACCTGCGCGCGCTGTTCGGGTGGATGTACGCACAGCCGGGCAAGAAGCTTCTGTTCATGGGTGGGGAGTTTGGGCAGTGGCGGGAGTGGGACGTCGAGACGTCGCTGGACTGGCATCTGCTCGACTACCCGATGCACGGCGGGCTGCGATTGTGGGTCGGCGACCTGAAC
>DATEGL010000221.1:0-8649 GCA_035280145.1 Candidatus Dormiibacterota bacterium
GCAAAAAGAAGGGCAAAAACAAGGGCAAAGGCGGCTTCGAGCACCACGTCGCGATGCTAGGTGCCGCCGACCGAGCGCGGCAATGGCCCTTTTCAGAGTCGGGAACACCCCTGGAGTGCGCGGGCCTTGCCGCCTTGTCCCGGCCGTCTGGATTGGTGTCCCGCCACGTTCACCAGGGCTTTCCCATTTACCCCAGGGCAGGCGGACCCAACAATCGGACCAGGTGATCGCGCCTGCCAGCAATCTGACCGCCTCGGTGGAGGAGTCCACGCACCAAAGCCAGCTCGAGCGCATAGCGCGCAACGTCGGCTTCCTCGGGGTTTCCCAGGTCCTCACGTGGGCGCTGGCGCTCATCTATGCCGTGGTCGTAGGCCGCGCGCTTGGTCCAGCGGGAATGGGCGCCCTCGTCGTCGGGTGGGCGATCGCCGGGATCGCGGAAGGAGTGGCGGGCCTGGGCAGCCGGCCGCTGCTGGTCAAAGCGATCGTCAGGAACCGGGCCGACGGGCCGGCCCTGATCGGCACAGCGATTCTCGTCCGGGTCGTTCTCCTGATCCCTTGCGCCGCCGGCGCGTATGCCTACGCGAAGCTCGGCCGCTTCACGGACGACGAGACGCTGGTGATCCTGCTCGGGATGGGGCTCGCGCTTGTCTTCCTGGCCCAGGAGGCGATCCAGGGCGGCCTCCAGGCAATCGAGCGGATGGAGTACCTCGCCCTGACCGACGTGATGACCAAGGCGCTGCTGACCTTCATCAGCGTGCCGCTCGCCCTGATCGGATTCCAGGCGCCATGGCTGATGGGTGTCAACATCGCAGTGCTTTCCATCGGCGTGGCCTTCAACCTGGTCTGGATCCGCCAGATCGGGATCGACTGGCGACCAGACCTCAGACGAATGGCAAAGTTCGTGGTCGACAGCCTGGCCTACTGGGCGTTCGCGCTTTTCTACACGATCTACCTCTGGATCGACTCCGCCCTGCTGGCGCTGTTTGCCGCGCCCCAGGAGGTGGGGTGGTACGGCGTGTCGACGAGGCTATTCCAGACCCTGATGTTTCTTCCCGTGATCCTCTGCACGGCCTGGCTGCCGGGGCTGGCGACGGCTTACCGGCGGAGCCCGAGCGACCTTAAGGACATGTCCGAGCTGCCCATCCTGCTTATCGGCACGCTGGCGATGCCGATCGCAGTGGGCACCGCGCTGGTGGCAGGTCCGCTGGTCATCCTCCTCTACGGACCGTCATATGCGTCCGCGGAGCTCGTGCTTGCCGTGCTTGCGATGACCGTGATACCGACCTACCTGAACATCGTGCTGAGCCAGGTGATGATCGCTGCGGACAGGCAGGCCGCCTGGACGAAGATTCTTGTCGTCGCCAGTATCGCCAACCCGCTCCTGAACATCGTGCTCATCCCGTTCTTCCACGCACGCTTCCGCAACGGCGCGCTGGGGGCCGCGATATGCATGCTCCTGACCGAGCTGATAGTCGTTGTGATGGGAGCATGGAGCGCGCGGGCCTACCTGAGCCCGAGCCTCGGCGGGCGGTTCCTGCGGGCGGCGCTGGTGACCGTGGTCATGGCAGGCGCCGTGCTCGTGGTCCAGCGGTTTGGACCGGTCGCTCAGGTGGCAACCGGAGCGGTTGTCTTCCTGGCGCTTGCCAAGCCCGCCGGCCTTATCCGTAACGCCGAGCTCGCGGAGATCGACCGGATGGCGGCGCGCGTTCCGTTCTGGAGTCGAATCAGGACCCTGCTGCCGCTCGGCTGAGTCCGGTTTCTAGGCCGGCTTGGTCAGTTTCAAGAACGCGCACAGCGGCTTCTTCAGCCGGCGCCAGTCGCTGACGGGCGCTGTGTGCAGGGCGCGCGACATCAGCGGGTGAATCGGACCGAGCCCGACTCTCGGCATGATGCTGCCGACCTCCGCCTCGGTGTTGGTCATGACCCGCTCACCGACGAACAGCACCTTTTCCGCCACCAGCCCTGACGGCTCGATCAGCCGCTTCTGGAGGTCTTCCGCGCTGTAGCGCCGCTGAAAGAACGCCAGCTCGCCCTGTGCCGGGCCGCTCACGTCTGACCAGTAGAAATCCGGCTTGCGGTAAACGTCCTTCGAATTCGGCCAGAAGGGGACGGTGATGAGGCAGCTGCCACCTGGCGCGAGCACCCGGCCGAGCTCACGCGCGCACTCGCTGTCGCCGTGCTGCGGGATGTGCTCGAGCACCGATACGGAATACACCTTGTCGAACTGGCCGCTCGCGTATGAAAGTCGGCGACCATCCTCAACGCGCAGCGTCATCCGCTCTGCGGAAACGCGCACCGCGTCCCTCGCAAACGTGAACTCGTCGATGAAGTAGTCCTCGATGTCAGTCGCGTCCACAATGGCGCCGGCCGAGCGCGCGAGGTAGAGCGAGAAGGGCTTGGGGCTGCCGACGTCCAGCACTCTGTCGCCCCGGCGGAAGTCACCGTGCTCCCAGACCAGGCGGAACTCCAGGCTGCGCCAGTAGGGCACCGGCTCGACCAGGTATCGAAGCCCGCGCTTCAAGCGCCGGGCCGCCAGCAGGTGATAGCCCATGCGCAAGCTGAGTCCGTACAGGCCAAGTTCCATCCTGCTCGGGCTCATCGATCCAGTGTGCGGTTCGGCCGCGAGGGCCGCGGCGCTGGCCAAGTGCTTCAGTACGCCCCGCGACCCGTCACCACGACCCACGCCGTACGCGCGATCAGCTCCAGATCGAAGACGAAGCTCCAACGCCTGATGTACTCGAGGTCCACCTCGAGCGCTTCCTCGAAGCCCAGCTTCGCCCGTCCGCGCACCTGCCACAGGCCGGCAAGTCCTGGCTTGACGATGAAGCGCTGACGCTGGCGCGGCACCGAGAGGTCGAACTCGTGGGGCAGCCGCGGCCTTGGACCGACCAGGCTCATCTCGCCTCGCACAACATTGAGCAGCTGCGGCAGCTCGTCCATGCTGGTGGCGCGCAGAAAGCGGCCAACGCGGGTTACGCGAGGGTCGTTGGTGATCTTGAACAGCGGAGGCGCCTCGTTGAGGTGCTCCAGCTGCGCGCGCATCGCCTCCGCGTTGGGCACCATCGTGCGCAGCTTCAGCATCCAGAACTCGCGCCCGTCGAGGCCCAGACGCCGCTGTCTGAAGATCGGGGCGGCCGGCGACTCGATCCAGATCATGAGCATCATGACGAGGAGGACAGGTCCGGCAACCAGCAGCGCCGGCACGCCGACAGCCAGGTCGAACGCCCGCTTCAGGCTCAGCTGCCACCTGACTGGAGGTGCAAGCGCCGATCCGAGATCGGACGCCCGCAGCGCCTTCGCGTCAGCAACTGCCATCGTGATCAGGCCGTCTGCGCGACGGCGTCCAGGGGTTCGGCCGGTTCTTCGACGTTCTCAGACAGCTCGACCGGCTTGCCGCGCTGATCGAGAGACTGGACCGCGGCTTCGAGAGTGCGCACGACGCGGAGCCCGCTCTCGCCGTCCGAGATCGGCCTGAGTCCTTTGCGGATGCAGTCCGCGAAGTGCTGCACCTCCACCTTCAGGGCTTCGGTCAGCGACACCTGCGGCGCCCACATGTCGCCGGTGCGGTAACCGACCATGGACTCGTAGACGCTCTCGAGCCCGCTGCGCACCGTGACGCCCTTGTCGTAAACCTTGACCTTCTCGCTCGGCTCCAGGTCGTCGTAGACGATCATCTGGCGGTCGCCACCGATCAGCGTGCGACGCACTTTCACCGGGGCGAGCCAGTTGACGTGGTGGTGTGCGATCAGGCTCCCGCTGAAGAAGCAAGTGAGGTAGGCCATGTTCGCCAGCTGGCCCGGGACGTGAGCGGCGCCCGTGGCGGCCACCGCGCACGGGCGTGCGCCGAGTACGTGCTCCATGATCGCCAGGTCGTGCACGGCCAGGTCCCACAGCACGTTGACGTCGTGCTGGAACAGGCCGAGGTTCACCCTGACAGAGTCGTAGTAGTACAGCGAACCCAGGTTGCCCCCGTCGACCAGCTGCTTGATCTTGCGGACGGCGCCTGTGTACAGGAACGTGTGGTCAACCATCAGGACCAGGTCGCGCGCCCTCGCCTCGTTGATCAGGCGCTGGCAGTGGGCCGCCCTGTCGGCGAGCGGCTTCGACATCAGGACGTGCTTGCCGGCCTGCAGCGCGGCGAGACCGAGCGGGTAGTGCGTCGAGACCGGAGTGGCGATCGCCACCGCGTCGATATCAGGGTCGGTGAAGATGTCCTCGCAGTCGGTGGTGACGGCGATCCCCGGATGCCTGGCCAGCGCCTCGCCGAGCCTCTGCTCGCTCATGTCGCTTACGGCGACGACCTTGGTTGCTGGAGACTCCGCGAAGTTGCGCACGAGGTTGGGGCCCCAGTAGCCGTAGCCCACGATGCCGACTCGCACCGGCTCGATGCCGGGCTCTGAGATGGCTCGCCGGTAGCGGGGGCGTGTGCCGTTGGCAGGCGGTCGCTGCAGCGGGATTGCCATGACTGTCTTGAACTGAAGGCTAAATAGCGCCGCCTGCGGTGTTAATAGGCGTTCAGGGGGATGCCACTCGGCCGTTTTCCGTTCGCGGCGGAGGGGCTGTCCCGCCGCTCATGGCGATGTCCCTACCCCGGGTGGGTAACAGCTCTGGGCCGCGGTCCCACGATGCGGGCGGGACAACCCATGGCCAATGTCCCAGCCGGCACGTCCCTGGTGACCACGGCTCCAGCGGCAACCAACGCGCCCGCGCCAATGGTGATGCCGCAAACGATCGTGGCGTTGGCGCCGATGCTCGCTCCGGCGCCGACTCGCGTCGGGGTGACTTTCCAATCGGCCGCGCCGAGAAGCTCGCCGGTGTCGCTGACGGCCGCCGGGTACAGGTCGTTCGTAAAGCACACGTGCGGACCGATGAAGGCGCCGTCTTCGATCTCGACACCTGTCGGGATGAAGGCGAACGCCTCGACCTTCACGTTGCGGCCCAGGACGACGTCCTTCTGGATCTCCACGAACGACGCGATCTTGGAGCCCGCGCCGACCGTGCAGCCATACAGGTTCACCTGCTCGGGATGGTGGATCGTGACGCCCTCGCCGAGCTTGACGTCGTCCGCGATCAAAACGCGTCTCCTTTTCGGCGGGTCCTGGTCCGTCCGACAAAGATGATCAATGTCACCAGCACTACGGCGAGCGCTCCGACCATCAAGACGAAGCTGCGCTCGTGCTGGATCTCGAACAGGGGCCGCGAGGGTTTGGACACGTCGTACGGCAGGCTGCCGAAGGAGTGACCGCTCGACAGGTCGTCGCGAACCGCCGCGCCAAAGGCGGTTGGGGTCCCGTCGTAGTCCTGGATCAAGGTGGAGCAGCGGTTCCAGGTATCCCACGTCCAGGCCAGGTACGACAGGCCGTTCGAGTGCGCGTAGGCAAGATAGGAGTCGAGAAATGTATGACCGCAGCTGGACCCGCCGACTGTTTCACCGAGCTCTGCCGTCACGACCGGAACTCGCATCGCGACCTCACGGATGCTTGCGTCCCAGCAAGCCTGGTCGTGACAGGTGTTGTCGCCGTACTCGTGAAATGCGGCCGCCAACTGGTGGTCTGGATCTTTCGGCGCGTACGCAAGCCAGTTCGCGAGGTCGTTCGCATAGTCGGCGCCGCTGACGAGGATCACGTTGTGCGCGCCGGCCTGGCGCACGGTGTCGACCATTTTCTGCATCCCGGCGGTGCGCCAGTCGCCGTACTTGTCCGAGTACGTGCAGCCGTCGACCCAGCACGTCCATGAGATCCACGATGGCTCGCCATACAGGTCGAACAGCGTCCTCGAGTCGCCACGAAACGTCGTGGCCACGGATGACCAGAAAGCGTATGCATGGTCTTCGTCAGCCATCGCCTCCTGCCACGTCGCCTGGTTGGTTCCCGGCGCCGCCCACATCAAAGCCAGCACCGCATACAGGCCATGCTGGTGCAGGCGCTGCACGTAGTCGGTGATGGCTGTCCGGTAGGCGCCACCGGAGTACTGCTCCGGCGAGCGGTTGATTCCGAGCCAGCAGTCCTCGTTGAGACCCAGCCTGACGGCGTTGGCGCCCCAGCCCGCGATCGCCGCGACAGAGTGGTCGTCCGACGGCCCGTCGAAAATGCCCCAACCCTGAATGCACGCGTATTCGCTGCCGGCCCTGTTGACGCCCATGAGGTGCACCTGCTTGCCGGAGGCGTCGCGGAACTGGTTCTGGACGACCTGGAGATCCGGCAGATCACCGGCCGCCTGCGCGGACAGGGCCCCCGCGATGCTGAGCCACGCGGCACACAGAAGCCCGATCGCCGCCCGACGAGACATCAGTGCTTGGCCGTGCCGCCCGCGATTGCCAGCAGGCTGCGCACCGCAATGCGCAGGTCCAGGGCCGGCGAGAGGCTGTTGACGTACTCCTGGTCCAGAGCCATGGCCGCGCGAAAGTCAGACTCTGGCAGCCCGCTCAACTGCCACAGGCAGGCGACGCCTGGCTTGATCCGCAGGCGCAGCCAGTCGACGGCGCCGTAGTGCGCGAGCTCGTAAGGCAGCGCGGCTCGCGGCCCTACTAGGCTCATCTCGCCGCGGACGACGTTGATGAGCATCGGGAGTCGGTCCAAACGGCTGCTCAGGAGAAAGCGTCCGACGCGCGTGAGCTCAGGCGACTCCCGACCCAGCGTGACCGGTTCATGAGCCAGTGTCTTATGCCACGTCTCCGAGTTGGTGCGCAGCGTCCGGAACCGGATCACGCCGAACCTCGAGCCGTACTGGCCCACCCGCTTCTGGATGAAGAAGACTGGCCCGGCAGAGTCGAGACGAATTGCTATGGAAAGCAGAAGCAGCACGGGAGCGAGTACGACCAGCAGAAATGCCGAAAGACTCCAGTCCAGTGACGGTTTGACGAAGCGTTCGTACCGCGTTGCGCGGAAGTGCCGGCGGCGAGGTAGCCGGGTCTCAGCGGTGCTCACGCGGCTGCTTCCTCGACTGAGGGCATGACAGTCTTACTGGCGCTCTGATCAATTCGGTGCGCAATCTGAGTCAGCCCGATCATCAGACCCACGAAGAACGCCATCCGAAACCAGAACAAACCGAAGTCGTAGTAGCCCTCGATCACGTAGCTGGCCACGCATGTCGCCGCGAGCGTGCCGAAGCAGGCGATACGTATGTCTTTGGACCGCAGGAGGCTGACTGCAGAAACCATGACGAAGGCGATCCACGACAACCAGGCGATGATGCCGAGCCAACCCATGCGCCACCAGACGTAGAAGATTCCGTCGTGGGTGATGTACTTGATGAAGGGATCGGTCTTGCTCAGGTCGAGGATCGGGACGACGTAGTTGATAGGGATGCCGAAGCCCGCGCCAAGCGGAGTCGATGCGCGGATGGCCAGTATCAGGTTGGCGTTCTCCTGCACTCGATACTGGTCGGACAGCTGGTCCCGCTGTGACGGATCAAATGTCGAGTGAACGGCGCGCGCGGGCTGAGCGAGGATGCCGGTCTGGTTCCAGAAAACTGGCAGATAGATCGCCGCCAACACCCCGGCCACCGCTGCGAGCTTGAAAACCTGGCCACGCCTTTCCGGCACACGGACCACGAACATCACCAGGAGCAGGACCACGCCCGCGGCCAGCATCAGCCACGCCGAACGGCGGCTGTTCGCCATGTTCACGACGACGACAACGGGCAAAAGCATTGTGGCGACTGTCCGCAGCCGGCCCTTCTGCTTGAACAGCCAGAGCGACGCCACCAGCACGATCTCCATGTCGAAGAAGAAGGCGTCGTCGTGGCTGAGCAGGTAATCCGGCCTGGTGTTGCCCGACGTGATGATCGGGACGAGCAGGATGAGCCCCTGCACAGCCTTGATGCCTGTACCGACTACCAGGCACCAGTAGAGCGCGTCCAGCGCGCGGATCGAAGGATCCAGCTGGAGCGCGAGGAAGTAGATCACGAACACGTACAAGAACGGCCGCATCTCCCAGAGCACCATCGTTGAGTTCCCGCCGCCCGCTATCCCCCTGAGCGCAGCCAAAGCGACCGCCGCGAGGATCGCGAGATAGCCCGCGCCGACCCAACCACTGGGCCACGAGAACTGCCTGGTGATGCCGGCCCGACCGACCACGATGGCAAGGACCAGGAGGATGCCCACCTCCGCGGTGTTGATGTAGATCCCGGAGAGGTGGAACCCGTCGCTCAGGCTGACGAACCACGGGATGTGGTCCGTTAGATCGCCGCTTGCGACGCCGATGTGATTCTGCTCGATCACCAATCCGGCCGTGCCCAGGCCGAAGACCCCGATCGCTGGGCGTTTCCACACGACCGCCGGCACCGCGAGGCCGGCCAGACCGACCAGGGCGTTCGTCTGACCCGACACGGCCAGCGCACCGGCCAGCAACCCGAGCCCCACGGCTGCCACGACTCCCGCCATGAGCAGAGCGCGAGACCACTTCTCGCGGCTGGCGGCCAGCCGGGCGGCTTCGAATCCGGAGCTCGCGATCATGCGCTGCGGGACTGTGCCAGATACCAGGCGCCGACGACGACCGTGATCGCGGCGACGAGCAGCATGTGAGCTCCTGCGCTCGGCTTACGGCGCAACCCGATACCGAGGCTGAGGACGAGGACGGCCGCGAGCCACTCCACGGCGGACCCCGGTCAGTCCGCCCTGGGAGGCAGCGCCTTTGGCGGGGGAGTGAT
>DATEGL010000222.1:0-3148 GCA_035280145.1 Candidatus Dormiibacterota bacterium
GGGATAACATCCACCGCCGGAGGAGGTGCAAGAGATACCAGACCATCCCCTGACCGGAATCCGCGTGATCGAGGTCGGCAACTACATGGCCGGCCCTTTCTGCGCGATGCAGCTGGCCGACCTGGGCGCCGACGTGATCAAAGTCGAGAATCCCGACGGGGGCGACATCGCACGTGACTCGGCGCCTTTCCTCGGCGGCGAGTCATCGGCTTTCATCCGGCTCAATCGGAACAAGCGGTCACTCGCCATGAACCTCAAGGCGCCCGAAGGCAAGGACCTTTTTTGTGACTTGGTTCAGAGCGCGGACGTCGTGGTCGAGAACCTTCGACCGGGGACGATGTCGGACCTCCAGCTCGACTACCGGCGACTGTCGACGCTCAATCCACGCCTCATCTACGTCGCCGCCTCGGGCTGGGGCCAGACCGGTCCTTACTCTCAGCTGGCCGGACTGGACATCATGGCCCAGGCGATGAGCGGGCTCATGTCCATTACCGGCGAACCAAACGGCAGCCCTGTCAAGGTCGGCGTTCCGGTCTGCGATCTGGTCTGCGCGCTGTACGGCACGATTGGCGCACTCGCCGCGCTGCGAGTGCGCGAAGAAACCGGTCGCGGGCAGTTCATCGACGTCTCCCTCTTCGAGGCCGGAGTCTCGCTGGAGGTGTGGGAGGCGGGGCGCTACTTCGCGACCGGGGAGGTTCCCGGCCCGTTGGGTTCCGCTCACCAGACCGGGGCCCCATACCAGGCGATCCGCGCGTCCGATGGATACTTCACCGTCGGGGCCACCACTCCACGCAACTGGAGGTCCTTCTGCGAAGAGCTCGAGCACCCGGAGTGGATCGACGAAACGCGGTTCAAAGACAATCCCTCGCGGCACGCACACCGCGACGTCCTGATCCCGATGATCGAGCAGGTGACGTCACGCAGGCCGCGCGCTCAATGGGTGTCGCGGCTGCAGGCGGCAGGAGTTCCGTGCGCCGAGATTCAGACCTATGACCAGGTGTTCCACGACCCGCAGCTGAAGGCTCGGGACTTCTTCTGGAAAGGCCGCCATTCGAAGCTGGGCGACGTCGAGCAGATCGGCTCCCCGATCCATCTCTCCGACACACCGGTGCGGCAGGAACGGGCCGGTCCCGGGCTTGGGGAGCACACTTCGGAGGTGCTGCGGGCTATTGGCAGGACCGACGGCGAGATCGCGGAGCTGAAGGCAAAGGGGATCCTGGGCGGAACATGAGCGAGGACGCGGTGGATCGAGTCGAATCGGAGCTGCTCGAGGAACGCCGCGGTGAGTCCGGCGAGATCGTGTGGGTGACGCTCAACCGCCCGAAGGCTCGAAACGCACTCACGTTCGCCATGTACGAGCGGATTGGGGAGGTCTGCCTGGAGGTCAATGCCGACCCGTCAGTGCGCGCTGTCGTGTTCACCGGCGCTGGTGGGCGCGCATTTGCCGCGGGCACTGACATCTCGCAGTTCCGCGCCTTTGACAAGGCGGAAGACGCGCTCGCTTATGAGCAGCGGATGGACCGCGTCCTGGGTGCGCTGGAAAGCGTGCGGGTGCCGACGATCGCAGCCATCGCAGGCGCCTGCACTGGTGGCGGTGCAGGCATCGCAGGCGCATGCGACCTGCGCATCTGCACGCCGTCGCTCAAATTCGGTTTTCCAATCGCGCGGACTCTCGGGAACACGCTGTCGATGGCGAACTTCGTGCGCCTGACGATGCTGATCGGAGCCGCCCGCGCCAGGGAGCTGATCTTCACGGCTCGGCTGGTGGACGCCGAAGAAGCGGCTGCAATCGGGCTCGTAAATGAAGTGGTGCCGTCAGAAGAAGCCCTCGAGCCGCGCGTGATGGATATCTGCTCCGCGATCGCCCAGAATGCACCGCTCACGCTCGAGACCGCGAAGGAAGCGCTCCGTCGAATCCGTTTACAGATGACGCCGCCGGACGGCGGCTCCGATCTCCTGATCAAGGCGTACATGAGTGAAGACTTTCGGGAGGGGATCGAGGCGTTCTTCGCCAAACGACCGGCGCGTTGGAAGGGCCGCTAAGACCTGGGCCTGGTCACTCTGTTCGGAAGCCTCGAGAACTGTCAGTCGAAGTAGATGCCGCCATTGACATCGATGACTTCGCCGGTCACATAGCTCGCTTCTGTGGAAGCCAGGAATAGGGCCGCGCCGGCAACGTCCTCCGGTATCCCGCTTCGGCGCACCGCCGCCGTGGCGCTGATTGTGCGGTCGATTGCTGCTTCTTGATCGGCGTCGAGTGCCTTGGTGGCGATTCCGGTGAGGATGAAACCAGGCGCGATCGCATTGCTCGTGATGCCGTAGGGACCCAGCTCGCGGGCCGCCGCCTGGCATAGTCCAATGATCCCTGCCTTGCTGGCGGCGTAATGCGCGGTACCGATGATCCCCCCGCCTTGCTTGCCGGCAACGCTGGAGATCCAGATAATGCGGCCCCAGCGGCGAGCCATCATTCCTGCAACAACGGCCCTGAGACAGAGAAAGCCTCCGCGGAGGTTGATGGAGAGCAGCCTGTCGAAGTCGTCGATCGAGAGCTCCCAGATGGGGACCCGCTGCGTCACACCTGCGTTGTTGACGAGGATGTCGACGGGGCCGATCTCTTGCACCGCAGCTTCAACTGAGCCCTCGTCGGTCACGTCCATGAATATGGCGCGGCTCGCGGCTCCGATCTCCGCGGCGTTGCGGGTGGCGCCATCGACGTCAATGTCGGCAAGCACGACCTCGGCTCCGGCAGCGGCCAGTGCACGAGCGATCGCATTGCCCAGGCCGGTTTTGGAGCCCGCGCCGGTGACCAATGCAACCCTGCCGGCGAGCGTCACGGGTGACATCTTATGTTTCGTGCTGAGTCTGACCAGGTTCGAGTCCGTGTCCCGGATCCACTTTTCATACCTGAACCGCCCACCACAGCTGTGCCCGTGAACCGGCAACGAGTACGTTCTGCAGCCATCGCCGTCCTGATCCTGGCCGAGTGCCTCTTTCTCCTCTACCTGGTCACGTTCGGTTGGACCTTTCGCTCGCTGATGCTGAACCCGGGCGATCCGGAGATAGCGATCCGGACTCGCACCGTCGGCATCGACGCCGTCTGGCTTGTGTTGAACGTTCTCGCCGGCCTCGCCTACGGCTACCGGCGCCA
>DATEGL010000223.1:0-3653 GCA_035280145.1 Candidatus Dormiibacterota bacterium
ACTCGCTGCTCATAGGTGTCGCGCCGGAGCAAGCTGGCATCGGTCAGCGCAGACTTGGCATTCCAGGCGCGCTGGAGGTCCACGACGCAATCTTCGTCATCGAGCCGATCGTCCTCGGCAATTGCACCCATGTATGAGACGAAGGCGAGTACCTCGCGATTCCCTTCCTGCTCGAGCCGCTCTGCAAGGAAAGTGAGGAGGCCCAACACGGTCAGTCGCTGCCAGCGAGCGTCCATGCCCGTCAAGGTACTGCCGGGTTGCGTGCGCCCGTGAATTGGGTTAATAAGTCGGTCCGTACTGCTGCTGCGCTAGACACATTGATTGGCGGGAAGGGAGGGATTCGAACCCTCGAGGGAGTTTCACACCCCCTACCCGCTTAGCAGGCGGGTGCTTTCGACCACTCAGCCACCTCCCCGACAAGGCGGGGCCGTCGCACGATTCTATCTAGGTTCTAGCTGGGTCAGCCTCCGACCACCTCTCTCCATACTTAGCACCCGAATGGAAGCACCCGGCGGACCAGGCGCGCCTCCGATGTGGGGCCCCGGACGTAAGATGGCATTCGGGACGGCGCCGGGATCCAGGAGCAAGGTCTGGTACACCCTCGCCGACGGCAACCTCAGCGAGGTCTTCTTTCCCTTCCTCGACCGCATCGCACTCCACGAGCTGCGTTTTTTCGTCTCAGCGTCGGGCGCGCCGCCGGTCGATGACTCGAAGGAGGCGCAGCACGGTGTCACCTGGCTCAGCCCAGGCGTGCCGGCGTTTCGAGTCGACTCCACCCATCACGAGTATCGACTGACAAAGGAGTTCTTCTCCGACCCGGAAGAGAATGCCGTCCTCGTCGCAGCCAATTTCACGCCCGAGCTGCCCGACCTTCGCCTCTACGTGCAGGCGTCCGCCCACTGGCAGCCGGGTACCGAAGGAAACCACGCGCAGGTCATCGACACGCATCCACCTGCCCTTCTGCTCCAGCAACAGGACATATGGATCTGCGTCGTTGGGCCGTTCGCTCGAGCGACCGTCGGCTACTACCGCAGTTCGGACATTCACATTGATCTCAGCGACGGCGATGGGCGCCTGAGCTACAGCTATGACCGGTCAGGTCCCGGCAACGCGACGGTCGGGGCGGAGATCGGAGTTCGTGCCGGCGCGTTCCAGCTGGCGGTCGGGTTCGCCCATTCGAGGGCCGACGCCGAGGAAGTCGCGCGCACGGCGCTGCAGAAAGGGGCGGGCGCTGTCCGACAGGCGTTTGAGCTGGCGTGGAGATCACAGCCAGAGATCCCGCAGGCGCTCGGGAAGGTCAGCGGCGACGAGGGCACACTGGCGCGGGCGTCATTTGCGCTTCTTCATTGCCTCGAAGACAAGTCACACGCCGGTGCTTTCATCGCCGCGCCGGCCGCGCCGTGGGGCGAGCTCAATCACGACGGCAATCATGTATATCACCTGGTCTGGCCGCGCGACCTGTGTCGCATCGCGACCGCATTGCTCGACGCCGGGGACAGCGATGCCGCTCTTCGAGCCTTTCGCCATTTGCAGTCGCGTCAGCGGTCCGACGGTGGTTGGTACCAGAACTGGGCGCTGGACGGCACGCCGCACTGGCAGACGACGGAGCTCGACCAGGTCGCCCTGCCGATCTTGCTGGCGTGGCGACTTGGCGTGGCGGGCTGCCTGGACCATGACCCTTACGTGACGATGGTCCGCCCGGCCGCGCAATTCCTCCTGCGCGAAGGGCCGCTCACCCCGCTCGACCGGTGGGAGGACGCCGGCGGACTGTCGCCGTCGACTCTCGCGGCCTGCATCGCCGCCCTGATCGTGGGCGCGGAGTTCGCCAGCGACGCCGGCGAGCATGTGGCGGCGAATCACCTGCGCGCGGTGGCCGACTACTGGAACGACCGCGTGGAATCGTGGTGCTCGTTGCCGTCCGGCCAGTTCGTCCGCCTTGGCTCGGACCCTGACCGGCGACCGAACCAGGGCGCGATCGCTCCCGAATTCCTCGAGCTGGTCAGATACGGACTGCGACGGCCGAAGGACGAGCGTGTCCTGCGCAGCCTGCAGGGCGTCGACACTACACTCAAGGTCAGCCTTCCCGGTGGGCCGAGCTGGCGCCGGTACGTCGGCGATCAATACGGCGAGCACGAAGACGGAGCCGCGTGGAATGGCAGCGGCCGCGGCCGCGCGTGGCCGGTGCTGACAGGTGAGCGTGCGCGTCATTTCTTCTCGATGGGTCTGCCCGCAGCCGAGCTGCTCAGGTCGCTCGAGGGATTTGCCGGCCAGGGTCTGATGCTGCCCGAACAGCTCTGGGACGGACCGGACATACCGAACCGCGGACTGCAGTTCGGCAAGCCGAGCGGGTCTGCTAGTCCACTTGGCTGGGCTCACGCCGAATACCTCGAGCTCCTCGTGACCGTCGCACTTGCCGGCTTTCCTGACATCGTCATGCCCGCGCGACGCCGTTATGCGGAGGGTGCTGGCCTGAAGCCGCCGTTTGTCTGGTCACACAAGCACCAGATCACGCGGATCGCCGCCGGGCGGAGCCTGAAAGTGCAGCTGCCGCGTCCCGGGGACGTGCACTACACGTTCGACGGCTGGAAGTCGCATGTCGAGCTCCCCGCCGCGGACACAACACTTGGGGTCTGGGTGGCGGAAGTCCCGTGCGACACGCTGCCGGTCGGTACCGAGTTTCAGTGGACGGCGCACTACATGACGGGATGGGAAGGCAGGAATTTCTCCCTGAAGGTCGAATAGGCTAGCGCTCTTCGGGAGGCTCCAGGTCGTCCAGGCGCAGCTCGTTGCTGGCGTCTTCGTCGAACTGGCTGTGCAGTTCTCCGCAGTCGGCGCATCGGTAGTACTCCCCGACGAATCCCTTGTGCCAGACCGCGTAGCTGACGACGCCGGGCTCCTCGACCAGAATCTCCTGCTCGAGCCGGTAGATCACCTGCTCCCAGCCGCCTGCCTCGATGTCGTCGTCGAGAACGACGACGCAGTATGGGTGCGGCTCGCCCCAGACCACGACGACCTCGCCCCGACGCTCGTCCTCGCTGTTGACGATCGACCAAGCTTCCGCGGCCTGGCCGCGGCTGCTGCGAACCAGACGCAGCTGCGCCCAGAACCGCTCGGCTGATTCGCGCTCCGCCTTGTCGTGTTCGTGCTGCGCCTCCTGGAACGCACTCCACATACGCAGCAGGTGGTTGCGAAAGCGGTGGTACGTCGGAAGCAGCTTGGGCTGTTGCTTGGGCGAGCCGATCAGCTTTTCGAAGGCGTGCTCGAATGCGGCTTCGACGCGCTCCTGGCGGTCGGAAAGTTCGGGCGCCCAGCCTTCGTCTTCGGAAAGACGCATGCTCTCGTTGAGGACGACTTCGAAGTCGAGCCAGTCGTCGCCGAACTCCGGGACAAACACGGACTCGACCAGGTCGGCCAGCCGGTGCTCCTCGAGCAAAGCCGGTGTGACCTTGCCCCGCGCGTCGGGCCAACCCTTCCAGCCCATCACGTTGTGGATCCAGTAGTCGAAGACGGTGACCGCGTACTGCAGGGCGGCCGGGGAGCTCCAGATGCCGATGGGCCAGGTTTTCTTGCCGGTCCTGACCTTGTTGTAAAGGGAGATGACCTGCTCTTCGTCGAGGTATTCGGTTTCCATGGCGCTCCCCAACTATAGGAAT
>DATEGL010000224.1:0-16418 GCA_035280145.1 Candidatus Dormiibacterota bacterium
GTCGGTTGGCCTGGGCGCGCTGATCGGACTGTTTCGTTTCGGGTTTTCGATCGGCCCGGTCGTGCTCGGTGCGGTTGGGTTCCTGGCGCCGCCGCTGATCGTGGCGTACCTTCAGCGCAGGCGGCAGGGGCAGTTCAACGAGCAACTGACCAGCATGCTGCAGCTGCTGTCAAATTCGTTGAAGACCGGCTACGCCATCGATCGCGCGCTCGAGACCGTCGCGGCAAAGTCGGAACCGCCCGTGTCGACCGAGTTCGAACGCGTCAGCACCGAGATCACGCTTGGCACCTCGGTCGAAGACGCACTGAGCAGTCTGCTGCTGCGGATCAACAGCCCCGACCTCGAGTTCATCGTAACCGCGATCCTGCTGCACATTCGCGTCGGCGGCAACCTGGCCGAAGTCCTCGACAACATCTCCGACACGCTCCGCGACCGCCTTCAGACCAAGCGCGACATGAGCGTTCTGACCGCCCAGTCGCGTGCGTCGGCGAGCATCATCACCGGTTTGCCGATCCTGCTTGCGCTGGGCCTGTACATCTTCGTGCCCGGTTACTACGGGCCGATGACCAGCAGCTTTGTCGGTTACGCGATGCTTGCCTTCGCCGGGTTCATGATCCTGATCGGCAACCTGATCATTCAGCGCATGACCGCGCTCGAGGCCTGAGGGTTGCTGCCACTCGCAATCGCATCTGGCTTGATCTGTGGGGCGATCATCTTCGCCTACTTCATCGCCATCGACCAGTACCGCACAGCCGCCGCAAGCGGTGGATCCGTGACAACGGCGCCTCGCCAGACTCTCGTCAAGCAGCTCGAGACGATGCTGCGGCCCGTGTCACGCATGCCGACCCGCACCGCGATGCAGGTGCGTCAGAAGCTCAACCAGGCCGGCAACCCGGGCAGCCTCACTCCGACCGCCTTCCAGGCCGTCCGCTACAGCGTCGCGGCGCTTATGGCCATTGCCGGCCTCGCCATCGGACTCATCCTGCCGCTCGGTCTGCCGAACATCCTGGGCGCGGCACTCGCCGGCGGGATCGGTGCGGTTCTCGGATATGTCGCGCCGAGCCTGTGGCTCGAGCAGCGAATTGGACAACGCCGGCGCCAGATCCAGCGCTCGCTTGCCGAAGCGACCGACCTGCTCACGCTGGTGGTTGAGTCAGGGATGAGCCTCGATGAGGGCCTGCTGAGCATCACCGAGCGATTTCACAACGCGCTCGGCGATGAGATCGGCAAGGTGCTGCGCGAGATTCGACTGGGCCGGCCGCGGATGGCAGCGCTCGAGCACATGGCCGACACGGTGGGTGTGCCCGACCTGCATCACCTGGTCGAGTCGATCGTGCAGTCGGACCAGATGGGCGTGCCCATCGCCCGCCTTCTGCGCGTGCAGGCGACCGAGATGCGGCGCCGCCAGCGACAGGGCGCCCAGGAGCGCGCTGCGCAGGCTTCGTCACGCATGGTCTTTCCGATGGTCGGCTGCATCTTCCCCGTGCTCTGGGTGGTGCTTCTCGGCCCGGCCATCATTCAGGTGTTGCAGTCGCTGAAATGAGCACGAACAACCGCGGCCCACGCGTGCAGCATCAATCGTTCAGCGACCTCGACAAGCCGCTGTACACGATCAGCGTCGCGGCCGAGATTCTCGAGACACATCCGCGCACACTCATGCTTTACGAGGATGCGCGCCTCATCGAGCCGCACCGGACGACGACGAATCGCCGGCGTTACTCGCAGCGCGACATCAGCAAGGTGCAGGTCATCCAGCACCTGACGCGTGAGAAGGGCGTCACGCTCGCGGGAGTGCGCCACATCCTCAGCCTGTTCGAAGTCATGAAGAAGCATCGCGTGGAACCCCCGGCCGAGCTGCGCGAGATCTACGACCGCTACGCAGCCCTCGTCTAGCCGCCTCGTTCAGGCCGAGGCTGCTGTCTTTCTGCGTCTTGCCGCCGGCGCCCACAGGCTTTCCAGGTCGTAATACGACCTCTCACCTGGCAGGAACACGTGGGCCAGCACCGAATCGAAGTCGAGAAGGATCCAGCCCGCGTCTCCGTATCCATCCACCGCCAGCGGCCGGCGATCCCGCGCCTTCGCCGCGTCCACCATCGCATCGGCGATGGCCCGCACCTGACGATCGGTCTCGCCCTCGCAGATGACGAAATAGTCCGCAACGGACGTCTGCTCGCGGACGTCGATCACGACGGGATCCCAGGCCTTCTTCTCGGCCGCGGCGCTCCGCAGCAGACGCGCCAGCTGCAGCGGGGTGAGTCGCCTCGTCCGTTCAGCCGCCAACGTGCTGATTATCCCCGTAGAGGTGATTGCCGGCGATGTAGTCGGCGACTGCCTGCGGAACCATGTGAGTGACGGGCCGACCCCGCGCAAGCGCCCGCCGAAGCTTGCTCGCCGAGATGTCCGGCGTCGGCCGTTCGCAGACGATTTCGGACGTCCCGCTCGGCGGTCCGCTGCCGGGGCGCGTCACGATGACGACCGATGCAAGCCGGCGGACCTCATCAGGCTCCCGCCAGCTCGAAAACAGCTTCGCCGCGTCCCACCCGAGGATCAAGAAGAGCTCGTCCTCGGGGTAGACGGCGTGCAGCGCCCTCAGCGTGTCGACCGTGTACGAAACGCCGTTGCGCTTGACCTCGATGTCAGAAACCTCGAAGCCATTCTCGTGGTCGATCGCGAGGCGACACATCTCGATCCGCTGCTCGGCGCCGGCCACGGTCGGAGGCCGGTGCGGCGGCACACCCGTCGGCACAAAGAGCACACGATCCAGCTGCTCGCAGTCCATCGCTGCGCGAGCCGCAGCAAGGTGCCCAAGGTGGATCGGATCGAACGTCCCGCCCAGGATGCCGGTTCTCATGGCTGATACTCGAACTCGGCGCCGGCGATGCGAACAGTGTCACCTGGCTTGACACCGGCGGCTTCGAGCGCCTGGTTGACTCCAAGCCTGTCCAGCTCCGCCTGAAATTTCGCGAGGCCGCCTTCGGAATCGAGGTCAGTGCGCTCGACCAGGTGCTCGACGCGCGAGCCGTGGACGACGAAGCCGGATGGTTTCTTTTCCACCACCAACCCTGCGCTTCGCGGTGCGAGGCGCGTGACCTTGCTCGGTTCCGGCAATTGCGGTGCCGGTGCTGATGCGACCAGCGCTTCGACCGCATGCATGAGCTCCGGCAACCCTTCTCCCGTCAGCGCGGAAACGAAGTGCACGCCTGGCCTGCGAGCTCTCGCGCGCAGACGCCGCGCAGGCTCCAGGTCAACCTTGTTCACGGCGACCAGGTGCGGTCGGCGTGCCAGAGCCTGGGAAAACTGAACGACCTCGGCGCGCACCGCCTCGAGGTCCTTCCACGGGTTGGCCGACCCTCCGTCCAGCACGTACACAAGGGCCTTCGTTCGCTCTACGTGGCGGAGGAATCGCTGCCCCAGCCCGGCGCCGTGGGCCGCCCCTTCAATCAGGCCCGGGATATCCGCCAGGACGATGCGCTTTCCGTCAACCTCCGCCACGCCCAGCTCGGGATCGAGGGTCGTAAACGGATAGTCCGCCACCTTTGGCCGCGCCGCGGTGACAGCTCGGAGCAATGACGACTTGCCGGCGTTCGGCGGACCCACGAGTCCAACGTCCGCGATGAGCTTGAGATCCAGCGTGACCTCGCGCTCGCCGCCCTTGAGACCCGGCTCGGCGTAGTCAGGGGCTCGACGGGTCGAGCTCTTGAAGTGCACGTTGCCTCGTCCCCCGGCGCCTCCTTCGGCGAGCACGGCGCGTGTACCCGGCCGGTCGAGGTCCGCGATCAACGAGCCGTCGGCGTCAAGGGCGATGGTGCCGACCGGGACCTCGAGCACGAGATCGGCGGCGTTGCGGCCTGTCTTGCGGGCGCCTGCGCCGTCGGCGCCGGCATCGGCGTGCCAGCGCGTGCGCCGTTTATAGGGCGAAAGGTCGCTCAAGTCGTTGGTCGCCTGGATGGCGACCGACCCGCCGCGGCCTCCGTCTCCACCGTCAGGCCCACCCCGAGGCACGAACGGTTCGCGGCGGAACGATGCGGAGCCCTTGCCGCCGTGACCGCCGCGCACGTGGACGCGGACGGTGTCGACGAAGCGGCCGTCAGGTTTCGGCGGCGTTCTCGACGACTGCGCGCCGGCGGTCCTTGCCCACGCGCTCGTACTTGACGTGGCCGTCGACAAGCGCGAACAGCGTGTTGTCGCGACCCACGCCAACTCCGGTGCCGGCCGCGATCTTGGTGCCGCGCTGGCGGACGAGGATGGTGCCCGCGTTGACGAGCTGTCCACCGTAGACCTTCACTCCGAGCATCTGCGGGTTGGAGTCACGGCCGTTGCGGGACGAGCCGCCGCCCTTCTTGTGTGCCATTACTCCGCTTCCTTCTTCGCTGAGCGCCGACGTGCGGGCTTGCTGGTCTCTTCTGGCTTTTCCGCTTTCTTAACGACCTCTTTCTTGGCGACCGCTTTCTCGGCGACCTCGGCCCTGGCCTCGACTTTCTTCTTCCGCGGCGCCGCCTTGGCCCGGCCTCGCCCCCTGCCCTTCGTTGGTGTTTCTTCCTCTTCCATCCCGGTATCGATCCCGACGCCGCCGACCGCGATGATCTCCAGTGCTGTCAGGTGGGCGCGTCCCCCGTGGTGAACGCGAACGTGTTTCTTCGACTTGTAGCGAATGGACTCGATGCGCGGCCCGCGCCGGTGCGCGATCACCTTCGCCTCGACTTCCAGTCCGTCCGTCTGCGACCCCACCTTGACGTCCTTTCCGTCGCTGAGCAGGAGCACGCGGCCGAGCTTGATCGACGTTCCCGGTTCCGCGGCCAGGCGGTCGACGAGGATCCGGTCGCCGGGGGCTACTCGGTACTGCTTACCGCCGCTCACGACGACAGCAGACGTTGATGCATCAGGCTTGGGCACGGCGTGTGATTGTACCAAGCGGTGGGAGGCGCCTCTGTGAATGCGCGATCGACCGCCGCCTGACCATCACCGACTGCACGAGGCCCAGCCCGGCGAGCGTAGTCATCGTCGCCGAGCCGCCGTACGAGATCAAGGGCAGCGGGATGCCCGCGATGGGCAGGAGCCCGATGTTCATCCCGACGTTCTCGACCACCTGGACGAGGACCATCGCGAACACACCGCCTGCGACCAGCTCACCGAACCGGTCCGGGGCGACGCCGGCCGCGCCGAGGACGCGGATCAAGAGCAGGCCGAAGAGTGTCAGCAGGATCAGGCTTCCAAGCAGCCCAAACTCCTCGGCGAAGGTCGCAAAGACGAAGTCAGTCGCACGCTCGGGCACGAACCCGAGCTGGCCCTGGAGGCCGTGCAGCCAGCCACGGCCGAAGAAGCCTCCTGACCCGACGGCGATTCGAGCCTGCAGCAGGTTGTAGCCGGCGCCGAGGGGGTCCTGGTTCGGGTCGAGAAAGATCTGGAGCCGGCGCAGCTGGTACCCGTGAAGCATGTGGGGCAGCAAGGGCATCGCAACCACGGCTGAAGCAAGGACGGTCCCCAGCTGAGCGGGCCGCGCGCCCGCCAGGAAGAGCATTCCGAAGGCGATGGCAATGACGACCAACGTGGTGCCAAGGTCGGGCTGGACGATGATCAGGGCGGCGGGCGCCGCCACGAGTCCGAGCGCACCGGCGAAGGCACGCCACGAGACCCGCTCGCTCCGAGCGAGGTACGCGGCAAGGACAATCACAAGGACGAGCTTGGAGAGCTCCGATGGCTCTAGCGGCAAGCCCGCCACAGCAAGCCAGCGTCGCGCGCCCAGCGCCGTGTGACCGACGAGGTGCACCGCAACCAGCATCAGCAGCATGGCCCCGTACAGCGCAGGAGCTGCCGCCCGCAGTCGCCTGTAGTCGAAGAAAGTCGCGGCGATGTAGAGGCAGCCGCCGGCGAGCACCCACGCGATCTGGCGTGGCCAATCCGCGCCGGCAGTGAAGACGGTCAGCACGCCGAGGACCGCGACCATCGCCGCCAGCAAAACCTGGAGACGATCGACTCGCGTGATCATCAGGATCGGATCGCCGTCACATGCTCGCGATAGAACTTCGTGATGTCCACGCCGATCGGCGCGGCCTCGACCTCGGAGAGCTCGCCCCGCTCGACGAAGACTGAGAGCGCAAGCTCGGGCATGGCGAAGGGCGCAAAGAAGATGAACCATGCGTGCGTGGGCAGGTCGAGTCCGCTGCCGCCCCACTGCGCCGTGCCGGTCTTGCCGCCCCCATCGGCCGGCACGCCCGACACGCGAAACCAGTAGTTCATGTTGTACGGGGGATTGATCTCCTCTCGCATCCCCTCGCGGACCGCCTGGATCGTCGTGGCGGACGCCGGCACGGTGGAAGTGACCTGCGTGTCCTGCTTGAGCACGACGCGGCCGCCCGCGTCGACGACGTCGTGCACCAGCGTCGGCCGCAGCACCCGTCCGCCATTGGCGAGCGCTGCGGCATAGACTGCCTGGTTGAGCGGCGTGGTCAGCAGATACGACTGACCGATGCCGAACGTGATGGTGTCGCCTTCAGTCCAGCGACACGCGTCAGAGCTCTGGTCCGCCACACCGCAGTTGAGCTGCTTCCAGATTCGATCAGGCACCAGCCCGGCCATCACGCCGGGCAGCTCGATGTCCTTCGCCTGGCCGAAACCGTAAGCGCGCGCGTACCGCGCGAGCGTCACGTCGCCGACCATCGACGCCACCTGGTAGAAGAACGTGTCGCACGAGGTCGCCAGCGCGCGGGCGACGTTCATCTGGCCGAGGCTGTAGCTCGCCCAGTTGTGATAGATCCAGCCGCTCACGTTGATGTACGGCGGGCAGCTGAGAAGCGTCTGCGCCGTGATCTTGCCTTCCTGCAGGCCGGCGGTGGCGGTCACCATCTTGAAAGTCGAGCCAGGCGCGTACTGGCCTGCGATCGCCCGGTTGAGGAGCGGCTTGTTCGGATCGTTCAGCAGGCGGCTGTAATCCACCTGCGAGATGCCGTGGGTGAAAAGGTTGGTGTCGTAGCCAGGCAGGCTGACCAGGGCGAGGACCTCGCCGGTCCGTGGATCCATGACGACTGACGCGCCGGCGGTCTTGCCGTCGCGCACCAGACCGGCGGCGAGCGCGGCGGCCGTCGCCCTCTGCAGTGCGGCGTCGAGCGTGAGGTAAACGGAGGCGCCAGCTACTGGAGCCTCGAACGCGAGCACCTTGCGCACCGCGCCGCGCGCGTCGACTTCGATGTCTTCCCACCCGTCGCTGCCCCGCAGCCATGGCTCGAGACCCGCTTCGATGCCGATCTTGCCGACCATCTCGTCAGGCTGGTAACCGGATGCCATCAAACGCTTCAGTTGGGGCGAGTCGATTGGCCCCACGTAGCCGAGCACGTGGCCGAAGACAAGTGGGTCCAGGTAATGGCGGACCTCGCGCTGCTCGAGCGAGACACCTGGCAGCTGAGGTAGGCGTTCGTTGAGCGTCAGCTGGTCCGTCTGCGAAAGGTCGCGTTTGATCGTGATCGGGCTGAACGGGTCGCCCGCAAAGAGCTGCGAAGCCAGCTTCTCTTCCGGCGTTCCGGCGACGCGCGCCAGCGTCTCGAGCTCCAGGGCTCGGTCGAAGGGATCGTGGGCGAGGCCGGCCGGAGTCACCAGGAGGCTCCACACGGCTCTGTTCTCGACGAGGGCCATGCCGTGGCGGTCGTAGATGATGCCGCGGTCCGCTTCGAGGACCACGTGGCGAAGGCTGTTGGAGTGAGCGAGCGCCGCGAGTTGCGGGCCATCGGTCGCTTGCAACTGGGCGAGCTTCGCCGCCAGGAGGGTGATCACCACCACGGCGCACGTGGCGGCGGCGGTCAGCCGAAAGGACCAGCGAGGTCCTGGTGCCGTGCCGCCGAGCTCGATCATGTGGGCTGTGGGGTGTGGAAGGTTGACAGCAGCCTCCGCACGAGCTCGAAGGCGACTGGCATGAGGACGGCGTTGTAGGCGGCCGCAGCCAGCGCCAGCTCCAGCGCAACGCTTGGCGGCGGCACAGGTGTCCCCAGCAGTCCATCAGTCAGGACGAGCACTGCCGAGTAGAGCAGCGTGCACGCGCCTGCGGCCAAAGCGACGTGCAGCGCGTTCGGATGCTCGAGGTTGCGAATCCAGAAACCGACGAGGTAGGCGCCCGGCAGAAGAGCCAACGCGTGAGGCCCCACGGCACCCGACGCGGTGAGGTCGAGCAGCAGCCCGCCGATCACGGCCCAGACCAGCGCGGAGCGTGTACCGAGCGTCCAGCTCACGGCCACGACTCCGAGCAGGACCAGATTGGGAAAGGCGCCGCCAACCTCGAGGTGCGGAGCCCACGTCGCCTGGGCAAGCGCCGCCGCAGCCATCAGGCAGAGGCCCGCGAGCCTCTTCATGACGGCTGGAAGTCGGTGATCACGAGCACGAAGGTTGTGCTGGAGGGGTCGTTGACCCAGGCCACCTGAACCTGGTCGGCGGTGGACGAGTCACGGTGAGCGACGCTCGCCACCTCGCCGACGACGAGACCGCGCGGATAACTTCCACCGACCCCGCTCGTGATCGCCCATTCGCCGTTTCCCGGGCTAACGCCGAGCGTGTGAGGAATCTCGAGCTGCAGCGAGGTCGGCCCGCCGGAAAGGGTCCCCGCGAGTTTCGAGGCGGACAGGTACACGTTGACCCGGCTTTGCGGGTCGCCAAGGGTCTGCACGATCGCCGCGTGCGGTCCGACCTCGCGCACCCGTCCTAGCAATCCCGCGCCGGTCGCCACGACCATGCCGGGCAGCACGCCATCGGTCGTGCCGCGGTCGATCTGCATGGTGCGGCTGAAGCCGTCCGGTCCGCGTCCGATCACGTTGGCGGCGACCATGCGATGCCCCGAAGACTTCTCGAAATCGAGCGCCTGGCGCAGCGCCGAGTTCTCTTTCGCGGCGGCGTTGAGCTCCACTATCTGGCGGCGCAGCTGCTCGTCTGCTGCCCGCAGGCGCTGGTTCTCAGCACGAAGGCTCGATACATCGCCAAAGACCGAGGCGACGCGCTCGACCTGGTGGGCAAACGACGTCATCGCGCCCTCCGCCGGCGCGAGGGCGCTCCTCGCCACGCCGCGCGCGCCCGCCGCCCAAGGCTGCTGGCTCAGCATCGCCAGCAGGAGCGTCGCCGCGCACAGGATCAGGAACAGCCGCGTCGAGCGCGACTGGGCCCTGGCTCCTTCCAATCCCGCCCCTAGGTGCGGAGCGCCCTGACGCGGCGAGTCCGCAGCAGGACCCGGCTCATCGAGTCCATCTCTTCGAGGACGATGCCAGTGCCGCGCACGACGCAAGTCAGGGGATCGTCGGCGATGCGCACAGGCATCAGGGTTTCGTGCGCGAACAGCTGATCCAGGCCCGCGAGCAGCGCGCCGCCTCCGCACACGACTATCCCGCGCTCCATGATGTCCTCGACCAGCTCCGGCGGCGTCGCATCGAGAGTTGCCCGCACGGCGCGGACGATGTCGATCAAGACACCTGACAGCGCCTCGCGCACATGCGCGTTGGTCATTTCGACGGTCTTCGGCAGCCCGCTGATCAGGTCGCGGCCGCGCACCAGGAACGAGCGTTGGTCGGGCACCGGAAATGCCGAGCCCATCGCGATCTTGATGTCCTCGGCGGTTCTCTCGCCGATCAGCAAGCCCATGTTTCGGCGCACGTACTGCACGATCGCGTCGTCCATCTCATCTCCGCCGACGCGAACCGAGGTCGCCGCGACAACGCCGCCCAGCGAGATGACCGCGACCTCGGTGGTGCCGCCGCCGATGTCGACGATCATCGAACCGCCCGCGGTCTGGATCGGCAAACCTGCACCGATCGCGGCCGCCATCGGCTCCTCCATGAGATGCGCCTCGCGGGCACCTGCAGTCGTCGCGGCGTCGATGACCGCACGCTTCTCGACCTCGGTCACTCCCGACGGGACCCCGACGACCACACGTGGATGGCTCACATGCCACGCGCGGTTGTGCGCGCGCGCGATGAAGTGACGAATCATCTGCTCGGTGTGGTCGAAGTCCGCGATCACGCCGTTGCGCAAGGGACGCGTGGCGATGATGTCGGCCGGTGTACGACCGAGCATGCGACGCGCCTCAGAACCGACCGCGAGGACGTGACCGGTGCGCTTGCTCAGGGCGACGACCGACGGTTCGTTGACAACGATGCCTCTGCCGCGGACGTGAACAAGCGTGTTGGCGGTTCCGAGGTCGATGCCGACGTCGGCCGACCAGATCCCCAACACAGATGTCAACAGATTCATTGCAGTGGCGAATACAAGACGTTGGTCAAATTACGGTCGGGTCGGCTGGATCATACACGCCGGCACCGCCGGTCTAGTCGGCTATCGCATCACGATCGACGTGCCTACCACGATCGCCAGCACCAGAACCGCGTATGGCGTGACCGCGCGCGTGTAGGTGCCGCGCACCACCTGCGCTCCTCGGCGCTGGACGACGATGCCCGCGATCATCGCCAGCGCGGCGACCGCGAACGTGATGCCGAAGAAACGTGAGATCCCAGCGACATCGTCGCCTGACGGGGTGAAGAAAAGTGTCGTGAAAAGGCCGCAGTAGGGAAACCACGTGAGAATTCGTCTCGCGTCGAGGCGCTGCTTGCCTCGCCTTTCGCCTGCAGGTGCCACCGGCCACAGACGCAGCAACGCCGGCAAACACAACAGATAAAGGAATGCGCAGGCAATCTTCACCGGCAGCAGCGCAGGCACCAACAGATTGCCAAGGACCTGCGGGCGCAGGCTCTCGGGTTGAACCGCGGGACCGAGGCCGGCGAGCAGCCAGCAAAGCTGGATGACGAGAAGCAGCCCGGGCTCCGCGACGAATTCTCCGGTGAGCGCGAGGTCGGCCCATGTCGTGAACGCCAGTGCGATCGCGGCGAGGACCACACTGCGTTCGTCGCCTGGGACCAGGTTGAACGGAGCGGCGAGCTGCACGGCGGCCAGCACTGCGCACAACGCGACGGTGCCCTGGGCAGGACTCGGCCTGCGCCGGCGCACGACCGGCCAGTCCCATTCCTGTGCGCTCAAGCGCATCCACAGGACCTCGACCAGGCCCCCGAAGACGACAATCACGACCAGTCCCGGATAGACCAGCAGCGCCAGCGCATGCGTCGCGATCCCCGACAGGGCCTGGATCACAACCTGGCGACCCCGAGGATCGGAAGCGGATACAGACCGACAACGATGTTCAAGGCCAGCACAATCAAGATGCCGGCGGCCGTGCGTCCCCGCGGCAAGCCCAGGCTCTGGCCGAGCCGATACGAGCCGGGCAGCCACAGCAGCATTCCCAGCGCCAGCACAAGGGCAAGCGGCCAGGCTAGCTGCGTCGCGCTGCGGAGGAGAAGGATCCTGGCGGCGAAGCCGGCAAATGGCGCCGCGCCCGCAAGCGAGGCCGCAACGACGAGATTGATCGGACGCTCCGTCACGGTCTTCTCACGGCCTGCAAGCCGGGAGGCCACGTAGAGCGGCAACCGGCCCACGACGATCGTGAAGAGGAGAAGCAGAGCTGCCCGCCGCCCGTCGACGATCGTCAGTCCGAGCCCGCAAAGAACCAGACCCCAGTCCGCGATGAACGAGTAACGCCACGCTGCGTCGACGTCGTCAGTCAGCCACGCCGCTACACCACCCCAGGCGACGTTCAGGAGGCCGATTCCGATCAGGATGGCCCCGAACACGCCCCCTGCGTCTGGCCCCAGCAGGTTTTCCCCCCGCGCCACGAGCACGACCGCGAGGACTGGACCGATGAACGCAAGCCAGGCGGTCGACGACCATGGCTGGGACCTGTCTGGCTCGACCGGGTGGAGGTATGGCATAACTCCAACCGCGGCGGCCAGTCCGGCACCAAGGCCCACTGCCGCGAATCGGGCCAGAACGTCAGGGCCTTCTGCGCGCGCGAGCAGGCCGGCGAGGGTCAGCAGGCCTACCGCGAGGACGGGCGCTCGCAGGCGTGCTCCGAAGCCCCTGGCCCCCGCGGACGCGGCGTCGACTACCCCAATTGCGAGCAGCACGAGCAGCGCGAGGTCGAGGTTGGGCACGACGGCGATCGCGATGATCGCGCCCAGCCCGACACCGCCTCGAACAGCGAGGCTTCGACGCGATACTGCGCGCGGCGCGAAGACGAGGGCGAACGCCAACGTCAAGGCAGCGAAGGCACTGAGGAGAATTGACTCAGGCGGCATCGGCGGCCCTGATCGGAATCCAGCTTGCGCCCGCCGCGATCAATGCGGCGGCGAGAAAAGGCCAGGGCTCCGCGCCCCCTTGCTCGAACTCGGAGATTGTTGCAACGGCCAGCGCCAGGACCGACACTCCTGAGAGCACCGTCTCGGGCGCCGTGGTGAAAAGGACCCGTGCGACCGACAGACCTACGACTGAAATCGCCGCAAATCTCAGTCCCGGCCCGTGGCCACCAGTCACGCCGAAAGCGACCCACGCTGCGAGCAGGCCGGCCGCCACACAGAGGATGAATCGCGGCGTCGACCCTCCGGGCATGACGTTCCAGCCAGCCGGGCCCGAGGTCAGCCTGCGCCCGGCCGCTGCCGCACCGCCGATCGCCACCAATACCGCCGGGACCGGGCCGACATCAGCCCACACGATCGCTGCCAGGCCGGCCGTCGCCATCGCCATCCCCAGCGCGAGCCCGCGCCGGCCGTCCGACAGGACGACCAGCGACGCGCCGACCCAGGCCACGAGGCCGGCGGCGATCTCGGTCAACGCGTGACGGCGAACGCCAGCGCGATCACAGCGGCGAGCCACAGGACCGGTCTTCCTCCCACTGCCGCCGCTTCGAGCTCGCGCAGGTCGAGGATCGAGCGGTACTGCTCAGGTATGGCGGCCGTGGCGATCGCCGCTCGCACCCGCTCGACACCGGCAGTCGGCAGCGCGAAGATTGCAGGCCGCGCTTGAGTCCGGACCGCCGAGCTGCCACTGAGTAGGTAGATGCCGACCCCGATCAGCAGTAGCGGAGTCAGGAGGCTGACCACAGGAAGGACGCTCGACACGGTCACCAGCGATGTCACTCCACCGCCGACGCCGATTCCGGATTGGGGCATGACCTCGGCGACCACCGGACTCGCAAAGCCAAGCTGGAACAAGGCGAGCGCCGGTCCGGCAATCAGGGTCGCCAATGCGATCGCCATCGCAACACGTGGAAACGTCTCGTTGGCGGGATGACCGCGGCCGCCAGGCAAACCGATCGCGCGGGCGGCGCCCACCATCCACACCGCCCATACCGCTGCACCCGCGATGCCGATCAGGCCGAGAAGGTCGCCCGCCTCAAACGTTGCCTCGATGCCGATGACGCGCCCGCCGAACGAGATGCCAGGAGGGAGTCCGACCGCCGCCGCTACGGCCAGCAGCGAGCCGATGCCTGTTCGGTCGGGCAGCAACGCAAGGCAGGCAACAAAGGCAGCCGCCGTGGCCAGCAAGACAATCCCCGCCGCGAGGCCAAGCGGAGTCCCGAGCGAGATCGCGATGAGAGCGAAGCCGCCGAAGCCGGAGATGACCTCGCCGAGAAACTCGCGCCGTGTCGCCGCAGCTTGTGCCCGTGCGCCCGCTCCGAGAGCGGTGGCCGCGCCGATCACGGCCAGCGCGACGTTGAACGCCGCGTGCGGATAACGGCCGCCACCGAGCTCGTAGCCGCGGACGAGCAGATAGAAGCCCAGGGGATAGAGCGTCGCCGTCACGACCCCCGCGGAGCGAAGCGAAGGCCTGGACCAGAGCTGGGCTGGCCATGTACGCCATGGGAACAGACATGACGCGAGCACCGCGGCGACCGCGAGCAGCGCAAAAGCTGAAACGCTGACCGCGGTGACCGGCACGGCCGCGTAGACTGCCGTCCCGCCGCTGACCTGGAAGATCACGCCGAGCCAGGCCAGGGCCAGCCAGCCGGCCAGCAGCAGTCCCCAGCTCGGCCGCGGAGCCCGGGGGTCCTCGGTGTCGAGGAGGACCATCGCCAGGGTCGCCGCGGTACCGCCTGCGATGGCGGTCAGCACCACGCCGCCCGCCTCCAGGGCGGCCATTGCCGAAGTCAGACCTAGCATTGCGAGGACCGAGTCCGGCCACGCCCGCGGCTGCAGACTGAGCAGGACTGCTGTGGGTATCGAGATCATCAGGCCGAACGCAAAGGTGACCGCGTCGATGCGGAGGTCGAAAGCCGACCCGTAGCCAAGCTGTCCGAGCGCGAGCTCGAGCGAGGAGCGCAGCGTCAGCCACACCACCCCGAGCGCGAGCACCGAGCTCCATGCCCCGACCGCCGCCACCGGTCGGCCGAGGTCGATGCGCGCCAGACCGAAAGCAGCGATCACGCCGGAGGCGATAAGCGGGAGGACCACCGGGCCGAGGACCGCAGCAGACGGCATGTGTTGCCGCCCTACTGTAGTTTCAGTCTCTCGATCGCCGCCCGAATGGCGTCAGCGCGTTGCCGGGTCTGGTCCACGATCTCTTGCGGCGCCTTCTCGGTGAAGTCTGGGTTCGAGAGCTTGCTCTCGATCCTGGCCAGTTCTGCCTCCAGTTGCCTGATCTCCTTCTCGCGTTTGGCGTCGCCCGAGCCCATCGGAAAGCTCACCCTGCCCACCGCTGCAGCAAGCGGGGTGCCCTTGTCCATTGCGTGCACCAGCTCGACGTGCGCGAGTCGCGCCGCGAGCCGCGCGCTGGTGTGGCTGACCTCCTCGAGATGTAGCTGTCCACCTCGGGGCGGTGCGCCGGCAGCCTGGCGATGGCCGCGGATCTCCTCGACGATGCCGATGATCTCCGCGATTTCATCCTCTGCGGCGGGATCGACGTACGCGTCGGCCAGGTCGGGCCATTCGGAGCGCATCAGGTAGTCCCGCTTGCCGGGCAGCCGCGACCACAGCTCCTCGGTCACGAACGGCATCAATGGATGGAGCAGCCGGAACAGGTTGTCGAGGCAGAAAAGCGCGACCTCCTGCGCCGCGACATCCCCTTCACGAAGCCGGTCCTTGACCGCCTCGAGGTACCAGTCACACAGCTCGTTCCACGCAAACCCATAGGCCGCGTTGATCGAGTCCTGGAAGGCGAAGCCTTCGATGCCGTCCGAGACGTCACCGGCGGCCGCGCTCAGCCTGGAGAGGATCCACCTGTCTTCGAGGTGCTCCCGTGACTCGAGCCTGCCGGGTCTGCCGGCGGAGTCGATTCCGGGGGAGCTCAACACCAGCCGCGTCGCATTCCAGAGCTTGTTGGCGAACCTTCGATATCCCTCGACGCGGCTCTCGTCGAAACGCACGTCCTGGCTCGACATCGCCACCGATGTCGCCCACGCGCGAAGCGCGTCCGCACCGTATTTCGAGATCAGGTCGCGCGGATCGACGCCGGTGCCGAGAGACTTGGACATCCGGCGGCCGTCCGCGGCCTGGACCACGCAGTGGATGGCGACGTCTGCGAAAGGCACCTCGCCCATGAACTCGAGGCCGGTCATGATCATCCGGCTGACCCAGAGCCTGATGATCTCCCGCGCAGTGCAGTTGACGTTGGTCGGGTAGAAAGCCTCCAGGTCCTCGGTCTGGTCCGGCCAGCCGAGAGTCGCGTAGGGCCAGAGCGCGGACGAGAACCACGTGTCGAGCACGTCTGGGTCCTGCGTGATCTGTGTAGATCCGCACTCGCTGCATTCGTTCGGAGGGTCGACCGACACAATCGTGTGTCCGTTTTCGCACCGGTATACCGGAACGCGATGGCCGAGCCACAGCTGCCGGCCGATGTTCCAGTCACGCAGCCCGCGCAGCCAGTCGAGATACTCGCGCTCGTAGCGCTCCGGATGCCAGCGCACCTTTCCCGCCTCGGAAGCGGCAAGAGCGTTGTCGCGCATCACTTCCATTCGCAGCCACCACTGCTCGCTGATGAGCGGCTCGATCACGAACCCACAGCGGTCGCAGTGGCCGACCTCGTGGACGTATGGCTCCTGTTTCACGAGAAAGCCCTGTGCCTTCAGATCTTCGACGACGCGCTTGCGGGCCTCGAGCGCCGGCAACCCATCGTAGGGCAGGCCCGGCACGTGCATGCTCCCGTCCAGGTTCATCCCGTTGACGGTGTCGAGGCCGTGGCGCTGCCCGATCTCGTAGTCCAACGGGTCATGACCCGGTGTGACCTTGAGGGCGCCCGTGCCAAATTCCGGCTCCACCGCCTCGTCGGCCGCGATTGGCAGCTCGCGGCCGACAAGCGGAAGCACCGCGGTCTTGCCAACGAGGTCGCGGTACCGAGCGTCGGCCGGGCTGACCGCGACGCCTGTGTCGGCGAGCATCGTTTCCGGTCGAACGGTTGCGACTGTGATGGCGCCGCCGCCCTTCACCGGATAGCGGATGAAGTACAGCGTGTCGTGGTGCTCCCTCCACTCGACCTCGAGGTCCGAGATCGCGGACTTGTCGTGCGGGCACCAGTTGACGATGCGAGGCGCGCGGTAGATCCAGCCCTTCTCGTAGAAGGCGACGAATGCCGTC